>JAAFKB010000002.1 GCA_013299055.1 Sphaerotilus sp. | reverse complement strand
TCATCACCGGCTCCCAGTTCGGATCGGTCATGTCCGTGACCAGCACGTCGCCGGGCTGGACACGCTCCATCTCGGCGATCGAGTGGACCAGCCGCACGGGGCCGGTGCCGATCTTCTGGCCGATGGCGCGGCCTTCGGCGACGATGGTGCGGTCGGTGCTGTTCTTGAGCTTGTAGCGGTGCTCGACCTTGCCAGCCATCTGGCTCTTCACGGTCTCGGGACGCGCCTGCAGGATGTAGAGCAGCCCGTCACTGCCGTCCTTGCCCCACTCGATGTCCATCGGGCGCTGGTAGTGCTGCTCGATGATCAGCGCGTAGCGGGCCAGCTCGGTCACGTCGGCGTCGTTCAGCGAGTAGCGGTTGCGCATCTCGGGCGGCGTGTCGACGGTGCGCACCAGCTTGCCCGTGGCAGCCTTCTCCTGCGGCGTCGCGAACTCCATGCGGATCAGCTTGGAGCCGAGGTTGCGGCGGATCACCGCAGCCTTGCCGTTGCGCAGCGTGGGCTTGTGGACATAGAACTCGTCCGGGTTCACGGCACCCTGCACCACCGTCTCGCCCAGGCCGTAGCTGGAGGTGATGAAGACCACGTCCTTGAAACCGGACTCGGTGTCCATCGTGAACATCACGCCCGCGGCCCCCAGGTCGGAGCGGACCATGCGCTGGATGCCGGCCGACAGCGCGACATCGGCGTGCGCGAAGCCCTTGTGGACGCGGTAGGAGATCGCGCGGTCGTTGTAGAGCGACGCGAACACCTCGCGGATCTTGTGCAGCACGCTGTCGATGCCGACGACGTTCAGGAAAGACTCCTGCTGGCCGGCGAACGACGCATCCGGCAGGTCTTCGGCGGTGGCGGACGAGCGCACGGCGAACGACGCGCCGGGATTGCCGGCGGCCAGCCTCTCGAACTCGGCGCGGATCGCCGCTTCGAAGTCAGCCGGGAACGGCGCGGATTCGACCCAGCCACGGATCTCGGCGCCCGCTTCAGCCAGCGCGCGCACGTCGTCGGTGTTCAGCGCATCGAGGCGGGCGTTGATCTTCTCGGTCAGGTGGCTCGCGGTGAGGAACTCGCGGAACGCCTGTGCCGTGGTCGCGAAACCGCCGGGCACCCGCACGCCGGAGGCGGCGAGCTGGCTGATCATTTCGCCAAGGGATGCGTTCTTGCCACCAACCGATTCGACATCGGTCATGCGCAAGTGCTCGAAGGGAACTACGTGTGCGCAATCCAGGGCGGGCGCCAGAGAGGTGGAAGACATGACAAAGCTCCGTGATGTAAAAAATCGGGGGCTTCCCTGCGGCGAACGCCAGCCGTCATCCCCCACCCGCTTGGTGGTGGTTGTTCGTGTGGGGAGGGGATCGGGCGTGGCATGGCGAGAAGCGATTGGGTGCCATTCTAGGGGCAGGCCCGCCTATGATGTACCTCGCCTGTACCCATTTCATGCGACCATGTTCATGCCCAACCGCACCGTCTTCTTCGTCTCCGATGGCACCGGCATCACGGCCGAAACCTTTGGCAAATCCATCATGGCGCAGTTCCCCACCGGACACCGCCAGATCCGCCGCCCCTTCATCGACACGCAGGAAAAGGCCGAGCACGTCGTGCGCGAGATCAACCAGCTCGCCCTCCAGGAAGGCCAGCGCCCGATCGTCTTCATCACGCTGGCCAAGGAGGACGTGCGCGACATGGTGAGCGCGCAGTGCAACGCGCTGGTGCTGGACATGTTCCGCACCTTCGTCGAGCCGATCGAGATCGAGCTGGGCGTCAAGAGCAACCACCGGGTGGGGCGCTTCTCGGACGTGGCCAAGAGTCAGGAGTACCACGACCGCATCGAGGCGATCAATTTCTCGCTTGCGCACGACGATGGCCAGTCGGCGCGCAACCTGGCCGAGGCAGACGTGATCCTGGTGGGCGTGAGCCGCTGCGGGAAGACGCCGACCTCGCTGTATCTGGCGATGCAGCACGGCATCAAGGCCGCCAACTGCCCGCTCATCCCCGAGGACTTCGAGCGCGACAGCCTGCCCACCATGCTCAAGCCGCACAAGCGCAAGTGCTTCGGCCTGACCATCGATTCCGACCGCCTGAGCCAGATCCGCAACGAGCGCCGCCCGGGCAGCAAGTACGCCGCGCTGGAGAACTGCCGTGCCGAGATCAACGAGGCCGAGCGCATGATGAAGCGCGAAGGGATCGCGTGGCTGTCCTCGACGCACAAGTCGATCGAGGAGATCGCCACGACGATCCTGCGGGACATCCGGCCGGACCGGCTGATCTACTGAGGCCCGCGCTTCAGAGGTCCGCTTCCCGGGCCAGTACCCGCAGGATCTGGGCAGCCACGGTCGACAGCCAGCTCTGCGGCTCGGCCTCCAGATGCACCGAGCCCACGATCTGGCGCGGCACCCCCGCCTTGGCCGTCGCGCTGGCCAGCGAGGCCGCATCCGGGGTCAGGCGGACGTGGTACTGGGCCTGCAGCGGCTTGAGCCCGCTGGACACATCGTCCCGTATGGCGATCGGACCGTCGTACGTGGCGCTGAGCAGCGGCAGATCGATCGTCTGGCTGGCCTGCCCTGCGATTTCCGCCACCCGTGCGTCGAGTGGCGCCAGGCGGGCATCGTCTGCCAGGAAGCGCGCCGTCTGTCCCAGCGCCAGGCGCCAGACATGGGTTTCGGGTACATAGGCCCGCAGATCCAGCTGCTCGCCGCTCACCACCCGGCCCAGCACCTGCTGACGGTCCACCCACCGACCGGCGTGCAGGCCTGCGTCGACATCCAGCAGCCGGCCATCGAACGGCGCGCGGATCTCCAGCAAGGCCTGCTGTTCGTTCAGCGACTGCAAGGCACGCTGGTGCATGTCCACATCCCGCGCCAGCACCAGCGCCTGGGCCAGCTCGCGTGGGGCACCCGCGATGCGGTTGAGCCGGGCACGGGCCAGGTTCAGCCGGGTCTGTGCCAGCGCCTGCTCATGCACCAGCATCGGCGACGCCAGTCGCATGAGCACCTGCCCCTGCTGCACCTGCTGGCCATCGCGGACCAGCACTGCGATGATCTGCGCCGGTGCGGGCGGAAACAGCGGCACCTCCTGGGTCGGGGCCAGCACCGCCGGCAGGCTCACGCTGCGGTCCAGTGGCAACACCCCCAGCAGCAGCAGCCCCGCCAGTCCGACACCCATCCAGCGGGCACGCCAGGACTGGCCGATCTTCGCCCGCCACCCCCACCACAGCCGCAGTTCAGTCCAGGCCGGCCGCACGAGGAACCAGCCCACCTCGACCGCGAACAGCACCAGTCCCAGGAGCTTGAAAAACGCGTGGTACACCGCGAGCGCAATCCCGGCGTACAGCACCACCCGGTACACCCAGGTCGCCCAAGCGTAGAGGATCATGCCGCGCCGGACACTGGGCGTGAGGGGCTCGGGCACTTGCGCCCCCAGCCCCAGCAGGACCTCCCGCAGATGCCACTGCGCCAGCGCGAACGCCCGCGGCTGCAGATTGGGTTGCCCCAGGGCATCGGACAGCAGGTAATACCCGTCGAACCGCATGAAGGGGTTCAGGTTGACGGCCAGCGACATCATCCAGCTCGACGTGGCCAGCACGAAGACCGCACCGCGCACGGCGCCATCGGGCAAGAATGCCCACAGCACCGTGGCAAGAACCGCCACCTGCAGCTCCGCCAGCACCCCGGCCGCGTCGATGAGCACCCGGGCGCGCCGACTCGTCAGGCGCCACGAGGCCGTGGTGTCCGAGTACAGCATCGGCAACCCCATCATCACCGCGACCCCCATCGTCGGCACCCGACAGCCGAAATGGGTCGCGACATACGCATGGCCGAATTCGTGCGCAGTCTTGACCAGCACCGCCGCCGCCAGGTAGGACAGCAGCCCACGCCAGGACAGCATCTCGGCAAACGTCGTCACGAAGGCATCCCACTGCCGGGACACGAGATAGCCCCCCAGCAGCCCCAGCGCAGCCAGGGCCATCCAGGCGGGTGGTGACCACAGCTGCCGAGCCCAGGGCAGCGTGCGCCGCAGCAGCGCCTGGGGTCTGAGCAAGGGAATGCGGAAGAACAGGTAGTGGTGCAGCAGCCAGGTCAGGCCACCGGACCGCTGGGCCTGGGCACGCGCCTGGAGGTGCTGAGATGTCTGGGGCGTGTCCAGCTCGACCAGACCATGCTGGACCAGAAAAGCCGTGAACACCTTCAGTTCTTGCGGACCCAGCGGCGCACCACGCTGCTGCAAGGCGACGGCCAGTGCCTTGCCAGTGCCCAGCTTCCAGTGGCGCAACAGTTCCAGCTCGCGTTGCCCCAGCTGAAAATAGCGGTGGGCCACCGAGTCGATGAGCGTCCAGCAGGGTGCGCCATCGGCCAACGGCGCTGCACGCTCGATGCGCAGCTCGTCGCGCAGCCGTGGCAAGGCATCGTTGCTGGCCGCCGATGCGGTCTCAGATGAGGCCGCCGTCGGTGCCACGCCTGCCGGTCGCCCGGCCAGACTCCCCATGGCCCCGCTCACAGACCCACCCACTGCCGCAGCGCCGCCAGCGGCCGGCGCAACATCTTGAACACCAGCGGCACACGGTCTCCGTACACCTGGGCCGTGCCACGAGAACCGATGCGCAGCGGCGTCTCTGCCGCAGGCTCGGCCGCCAGATGAAAGGCCAGCACCTTGTCGGCCGTGGGCCGGGCCTGGTAGCCGGCCCGCACCAGCCGGGCGGTCACCGGCTCCAGCGGCGCACTGTCGAGATACGCCGTCACCAGTGCACCGTCGGCAATGACGATGCTGTCCCGGGCGGGCAGCTCGATGCGCAGCTCGACCCGGCTCGGATCGGCCAGCAACAGCAGCTGCTGCCCGATCTCGACCGGACGGCCTTCCAGATCACGCCGGTCGCTGTAGACCACCACCCCGTCCATCGGAGCCGTCAGACGGGTGCGCGCCAGCGCATCGGCGGCGTACTGGCGCTCTGCCGTGGCCAGATCCAGTTCAGCCCGGTTGATGGCCACGTCATGGCTGGCCTCGCTGGAGCCGAAGGCGGCCTGGGAAGAGCGCAGCGTGCGGGCCTGCGCCACCGCCAGCCGCTGCTCGGCCAATGCCAGCTCATTGCGCAAGCGCGTGTCATCGAAACTCAGGACCACCTCACCGGCCTTGACCGCCGTGTTCGGCGCGACGTGGACCTTGTGGATCACGCCCTGGATCGGCGCTGCCAGCACCACAGGCTGCGCCGGGCTGACCTCGACTGGTGCCAACGCGCTCAAGCGCACCGGCAACGCCAGCACACCCACGGCCGCCGTGCCAGCCCCCAGCCACCACCAGCGGCTGGCACGCCACGGTGGCAGCCACCACCGCGAACCCTGGTGGGGCGCGAGCGCCAGCCAGGCATGGGCGTAGGTCGCGCCCAGGCGGGTGGCGATCACCAGATCCGCCTGGCGCCAGGGCTGGCTGTCGGCCAGCAGCGCCCCGGCGAACACGACACCGGCACGGTCTTGCAGCGGCAGCCACATCAGGAATGTGAAGGGATAGTCCAGCCCGGTGTCCAGCGCAGGATCGGCGTACGCCTTGGCGTCAAAGCACAGCAGCCGTGCCAGTCCAGCGTCGGCCTGCAGCCCCTGCAGAGTGGCATGGGCCCAGCGCACCAGCCCGGAGTCGGCATCGACCGTCGCCAGGCTGGACACCGCCATGACCTGCACCCGGTTCCCCGAGAACACCTCCAGGGCGAATCCCTGGCGAAAGCGCAGCACCCGGCGCATCTCGTTGACCAGATGGAAGCGCAGCTCGCCCAGCGTGGCCTGCTGGCGCACCTCGGCTTCGAACTGCAGCAGCGAGACAGCACCGCTTGGCGCCGCCGACGGGGAGGGTGTCACCTCAGGCATGGCCCCTCCTCTCAGCGAGTCGACCGCTTGAATTCCGCCGTGCCACTCATTCCCGGCAGGACCTGGACGCGCCCGCCCGGCAGGCGCGCCATGAGCTTCACCGTCTGGCTGACCGGATCGACCGCCGCCCCCACCCGCGTGACGGCGGCGCTCACCGACTCCCCGGTTTCATCGATCCGGAACGAAAAGCCTGTGCCCGGACGCAGCCACGACATCCACAGCGATGGCACGATGAGCTGGACCTCCAGATCGTCCAGTCCCTGGATGCGCAGGAGCGGCTGCCCCTGGCCGGCCACCTCGTGGGCCTGTGCCAGCGCCTCCACCACACGCCCGGCGTAGGGCGCATGGACCTGACACTCCCGCAGCACGGCCGCCAGCGCCGCCACATCCGCCGCCGCCTTGTCCATCTGGGACTGGGTCACTTCCACCTCCATGCGCCCGATCGCCTGGTGGCTGAGCAGCTCGCTCTGCACCTCGAAGGTCTTCTGGTGCGCACGGTGGGCCGCCGCGGCGGCTCGGGACTCTGCCTGCTGCCGCTCGCAGTCGAAGGCCACCAGCAAGTCACCCTTGCGGAACGCCTGCCCCTCCTGGAACGGCAGCCGTGTGATCAAGGCCGACAAGCGAGACGACAGGACCGCGACGTGGCGGGCACGGACCACCCCACGCACGGCGTCGCCCGCGGCGGCAGGCGTCGGCGCTGCCACCACCACGGGGGCAGCCACTGCGGATACAGCGGCCACCGTGGACGCCACGGGCGCAGCGGCGACAGCCGGTCCACCCAGCAGAAGGCTCGCCAGCGTCCACACGCCATGCCGGAATCTGGAGGTGGCGCTCATCGTGCGCTCCCCGAGGCCGGCGTCACAGCGGGATCCTGGCCCCGCTCGCGTCCGGTCCACAGCCGCTCCAGCGACGCCGCCAGCGTGGTGATCGACTCGCGCCCGGAGACCTCCGGACCGAAGGTGTCCATGCCGATGGCAGCATACGTGTTGGCACGGGCGTTCTGCAGATCAGCGAACACGATGTCGTGCCGCACCTCTTCGGTCAGCGTGTTCATCTCTTCCCGGATCAGGGTCTGCTGGCTGACCGAGCCGGCCTGCATGCCCGAGCGGATCTTGTCGAGGATGCGCTTCTGGACATCCAGACGCTCGCCCGCCGTGGCCAGCTCGGCCGACAGGTGCCCGAACCGGATCCGGCTCACATGCACCTCGGTCATCACCGCCATCGTCAGGGCCAGCTCGCGCTCGCTCAGCAGGGCCTGCTGGTCCTGCACCGCCTTCTTGGCCGCCGGATAGCGGTAGACGTTGATCAGGTTCCAGCTGGCGCGGGCGCCCATGCCGACCCAGTCCTGCTGGTACAGATAGGAATTCGAGTCGTACTGGATCCCTGCGAATGCTTTCAGGCTGGGCATGGCCTTGAGCAGCACGACCTCCATCTCCCGGCGGTTCACCCGTGCCCGATAGCGCACCTCGCGCAGCTCCGGGCGGTGGTACAGCGCACTGGTCAGCATGTCGCTCGGGGTCATGTCGATGCCCTGGGCCGTGGACTCGCGGGCCGGCAGCACCAGCTGGAAATCCTGCTCGGGTGGCACGTTCATCAGGGCCCCCAGCTGGCGCTTGGAGATGACCAGGTCACGCTGCAGGCGCTGGAGTTCGGCCCGGATCTGGATCAGCTCTCGCTGGAAATTCAGGGCAGCCAGCGGCGAGGTGGTACCCCGCTTTTCCAGCGTGCGCGACTCTTCCAGGGCGCTGCGCACCGTGGTTTCCAGCTCCTGCATCTTGTCCAGCAGCCGCTCGGCACTCACCGCACGCCAATAGGCCGTGCGCACGTCCTCGACGATCCGGTTGGCCACCTTGCGGCGCTGTTCCATGGTGCCCAGCACTTCATCGGCCTTCTGCTGCGCACGCACATAAGACAAGCCAAAGTCGAGGATGTCCCACGACAGCGTCAGATCGGACGTGAACAGGCGCCGGTCGGTCGAGGTGGACGGCTCCAGCGACTCTCGACCGCTCAGCAGCGACAGGCTGCTGGATCCTGCCTGGTTGTTGCGCGCGCTGTAGCCAGCGTTGGCCACCAGTTGCGGCAGCATGTCGTAGCGCGTCAGGTCCAGCTCGCTCACACGCAGCGCCTGGGACATCAGCTCCACGCGGTAGTCCAGGTTGTACTTGAGCGCCCGGGCCATGGCCTCGTACAGGCCGATGGGTGCGGCAATCGGCTCCTGGCGCGCAGCAACGCGCTCCACCGAGGAGGACACGGCACGGTGGAGTTCATCGTCGGTCAGCGGCACGGGCGCCACCGTGGCACATCCGCCCAGCAGCGCCAGACAGTACGCTACGCCAACACCGCGCAGAGGGTGAATCAGACAAGTGTTCATGGCCTTCCAAGGTGAATTATTTTCCCTGGATTCTCGGCTTCGACCTGAGGAGTCCAAGCCAGCATGATGTGGCCTGAAGCCCTGCATTTCGGACTCAAGTCGATGTCAGGCCCGGTGTGGCGACGCCTGCCGGGCCGACTCGTACAGACAGATCGCTGTCGCCGCCGCCACGTTGAGCGACTCCTCGCCCCCGGGCTGCGGAATGCGCACCGTCAGGCCGCAGCGTTGCATCAGCGGCTCGGTGACGCCCTGCCCTTCGTGGCCGAACACCCAGGCGCAGGGCGAAGGCAGCGTCAGTTCGTGCAGCGCCTGCGCGGCGTGCGAGCTGGTGGCGATCAGGGTCACACCGAGCGAGTCCAGTTCGCTGACGATGACCCCTTCGACGAGGTGCAAGGCGAAGTGCGCCCCCATGCCCGCCCGCAGCACCTTCGGCGACCACAGGCCCGCGCTGCCCCGCATCGTCAGCACCTGCTTCACGCCCAAGGCCGCCGCGCTGCGCAGGATGGTGCCGACGTTGCCAGGGTCTTGCAGGCGGTCGAGCACCACCGTCGCCACGCCCGCCAGCGGCGCCTGCCCCTTAGACGGACCGTCGATCAGGAAACCGATCGGGGCGGGCGACTCCAGCGAGCTGATCTCGGGCAGCAGGCTGTCGTCGAGCACGCTGATCTCGTCCGCCTTCAGCGCCAGCTCGCGCGGGCCGGGTTGCAGCCACGCGCTCGCGCCGACCACCGCCTGCTTCGGCCGCCCGCCCCGCGCCAGAAATGCCCGGCACAGGTGATCGCCCTCCAGCCAGACGAGTCCGAGCTTGCGGTAGGCGCCTGGCTCCTGGGCGAGGCGTCGCAAGTCCTTGACCAGCGGGCTGCTGCGGGAGGTGATGTGGCGGGGTTCTTTCATGGGATCGGCTTCGGGTTCGGGTGCAGCAAGGCGGCGGCGCGAACCGGCGCATAGGAATGGCGGTGCTGCTCGCAGGGGCCGTGTTCGCGCAGCAGGCTGAGGTGGGCCGCGGTCGGGTAGCCCTTGTGAACGTCGAAGGCGTATTGCGGATAACGCACATGCAACTCGGCGCAAAGCCGGTCGCGGTGGACCTTGGCCAGGATCGACGCCGCCGAGATGGCCTGCACCTTGGAATCCCCCTTGACGATGGCCTCGGCGGGGATGCGCAGGGTTGGGATGCGGTTGCCATCGACCAGCACCTTGACCGGCCGCAGCCGCAGGCCCTCGACGGCGCGGCGCATCGCCAGCATGGTCGCGTGCAGGATGTTGAGCTGGTCGATTTCCTCCACCGTCGCTTCGGCGATGCAGCAAGCCAGTGCCTTGGCGCGGATCTCGTCGAAAAGCTGCTCGCGCCGCTTGGCCGTGAGCACCTTGGAGTCGGCGAGACCCGTGATGGGCTGCAGGTCGTCGAGGATCACGGCCGCCGCCACGACCGGCCCCGCCAGCGGCCCGCGCCCGGCCTCGTCCACGCCCGCGATCAGGCCGGGGCGGTCGAAGCTCAGCGCGAACTGCTCGCTGATGAAGCGCACGGGCTCAGCGGCCGAGGATTTGCGCGATGGCATCGGTGGCTCGCCGCGCCGTGTCCTGGCGCAGCAGGTGGTGCAGCTCGGTGAAACGCTGGCGCACGCCTTCACAGCGGGCGGGGCTGTCGAGCCATTGCCCGGCGGCCTGGGCCAGCGCCTCGGGGGTACAGGAATCCTGCAGCAGCTCCGGCACGACAAAGCCACGCGACAGGATGTTCGGCAAGCCCACCCACGGCTGGTAGGCCATGCGCTTCATGCGCAGCCACGACAGCCAGTGCATGTTGTAGGTGATGACCATCGGGCGCTTGAACAGGGCGGCTTCGAGCGTGGCAGTGCCGCTGGCGATCAGCGTGAGGTCACACGCCGCCAGCGCCTCGTGCGAGCGTCCATCGAGCACCTGCAGGTCGATCTGCCCGGCGTGCTTCGCCACCAGCGGATCGACCAGATCGCGCACACCGCGCATGGCAGGCAGCACGAACGTCAAACCAGGCCGCTGTCTCGTCAACAACGCCGCCGCACCCAGCAGACTCGGCAGGATGTAGCGGATCTCGCCGCGGCGACTGCCCGGCAACAAAGCGATCACGGTCGCGTCCGGCGGCAGGTTCAGCGCGTTGCGGGCCGCGTCGCGGGGCACCTCCATCGGGATCGCATCCGCCAGCGGGTGGCCCACGTAGGTGGCTGCGATGCCAGCGCGCTGGTACAGCTCCGGCTCGAACGGGAACAGGCACAGCACATGGTCCACCGCCTTGCGGATCTTGTGGATGCGCGTGCCCCGCCAGGCCCAGATCGACGGGCTGACGAAGTGGATGGTCTTGACGCCGGCCGCCTTCAGGCGTGTTTCCAGCCCGAGGTTGAAATCCGGCGCATCGACACCGATGAACGCATCGGGGCGGTCCTTCAGCAGGCGGTCCCCCAGCGCGGTGCGCAGCGCGAATAGCCGCCGCAAGCGCCACAGCAGCTCGACGCTGTAGCCATGCACGGCCAGCAGGTCATGGGGCCACCACGCCTCGAAGCCGTGGCGCGCCATCTGCGGCCCGCCAATGCCCGAAGACTGCAGATCCGGCCAACGCTGCCTGAGCCCGCCCAGCAGCAGGCCAGCCAGCAGATCCCCGGAAGGCTCACCCGCCACCAGGGCCAGGCGTGGATCGGTCGTCTGCATGTCCATCGGGTCAGACCCGTTCAGCGGACGATGCCGCGGGGTGCGTGGGCGAGGAAGTCCAGCATCAGCCGCACCTCGCCGTCCGCGTCCGGCACCGTGCCGAGCAGGGCCTCGATCTCGGCCTTGGCAGCGTCGAGCGTGAGACTCTTGCGGTAGAGCGCGCGGTACATCTGCTTGACCATGGCGATGCGCTCCGGGCTGAAACCGCGGCGCTTCAAGCCTTCCTGATTGAAGCCATGGGCCTCGCAGGGATTGCCGGCGACCATGACGAAGGGCGGCACGTCCTGCGCGATGCGCGAGGCGAACCCGGCCATCGCATGGGCGCCGACGCGACTGAACTGGTGGATGCCGGTCAGGCCGCCGATGATGGCCCAGTCGCCCACCTGCACATGGCCGGCCAACGTCGTGACGTTGGCCATGATGGTGTGGCTGCCGATGCGGCAGTCGTGGGCGATGTGGACGTAGGCCATGAGCCAGTTGTCGTCGCCGATGCGGGTGACACCTTCGTCCTGCGTGGTGCCGGTGGAGACGGTGCAGGATTCGCGGAAGGTGTTGCCGTCGCCGATTTCCAGCCGGGTCGGCTCGCCGGCGTACTTCTTGTCCTGCGGATCGGAGCCGATCGAGCAGAAGGGGTAGAAGCGGTTGTCGCGGCCAATGGTGGTGTGTCCGTCGATGACGCAGTGCGGACCGACACGCGTGCCTTCGCCGAGGTGGACGTGGGCGCCGATGATCGAGTACGGGCCGACCTCGACCGAGGGGTGCAGCTCGGCGGCGGGATCGACGATCGCGGTGAGGTGGATGCTGCTCATGCGCGGGCCGCGGTCAGGCGATCTTGCGCATCGTGCACATCAGCTCGGCCTCGGTCGCCAACTCGCCGTTGACCGTGGCACGGGCCTTGTACTTGAAGATGCCGCCCTTGGAACGCTCCAGGGTCGATTCGAGGATCAGCTGATCGCCCGGTTCGACGGGACGCTTGAAGCGCGCGCCGTCGATGCCCGCGAAGTACACCACCGTGTCCTCGCCCGGATCCTCGCCCATCGTCGCGAACGACAGCAGCGCCGACGCCTGCGCCAGGGCTTCCAGGATCATCACGCCCGGCATCACCGGACGGTGCGGGAAGTGGCCGAGGAAGATCGGCTCGTTGATCGAGACGTTCTTGAGCGCCTTGATGCGCTTGCCCAGCTCGATCTCCAGCACGCGGTCCACCAGCAGGATCGGATAGCGGTGCGGCAGCTTCTTGAGGATCTGGTGGATGTCCATCTTGAGCAGCACCGGAGCGGGCGTCTCGGTCATGTCGGCGGGCAGGATCGGCGTCGTGGTCATGGTGTCATCTTCTTTTCGAGGGCGCGCAGGCGGTCGCGCAAGGTGTGCAACTGGCGCAGGGTGGCGGCATTCTTCTCCCACGCGGCGTTGTCGTCGAGCGGGAAGACCCCGCTGTACTGGCCGGGCTTGGCAATCGAGCGCATCACGACACTGGCCGCGGAGATGTGGACACCATCCGCCAGACTCAGGTGGCCCAGCACGATCGCCCCTCCCCCCACCGTGCAGCCGCTGCCGATGCGTGCACTGCCGGCCACGCCGACGCAGCCCGCCATCGCGCTGTGGTCGCCGATCTGGACGTTGTGACCGATCTGGATGAGGTTGTCGAGCTTGACGCCGTGGCCGATGACGGTGTCGTCGAGGGCGCCGCGGTCGATGCACGTGTTGGCGCCGATCTCCACATCGTCGCCGATGCACACCCCCCCGAGCTGTTCGATCTTTTCCCAGCGACCCGCGGTGGGCGCGAAGCCGAAGCCGTCCGCGCCGACGACGACACCGCTGTGCAGCAGGCAGCGTGCCCCGAGGCGTGTGCCAGACATCAGCGTCACGCGGGGGGCCAGCCGGGTGGTTTCGCCGATCTCGACACCCGCGCCGACAAAGACATGGGCGCCAATCACCGCGTGGCAGCCGATCACCGCACCCGCTTCGATCACCGCCAGCGGGCCGACCGAGACGCCCTCGCCCAGCACGGCGTCGGGGGCGACCACGGCGCTGGGGTGGATGCCCATCGGCGGAGCCGCGCGCGTGCGCGCCGCCCACCACTGCGTGAGGCGGGCGAAGTAGAGGTAAGGGTCGGGGGTGACAAGGGCCACGCAGCCCGGCCGCACATCGCCTTGCACTGCAGGTGCCACGATGACGCAGCCGGCGGCCGTGTCGTGCAACTGGCTGCGGTAGCGGGGATTCGACAGGAAACCGATCGTCGTGGCATCGGCGCTGTCCAGCGGGCCGATGCGCTGGATCAGGCGTTCACCGGGCGCGGTGGCGGTGGTGTCGGCGGCGGCGTTCGAGACCAGTTCTCCCCCGAGTGCCGCCTGCAGCGCGTGCAGACGCACGGAGAAGACGGAACTCACTTGGTCGGCGCGGGTGCGGCGTTGAGCGCCTTGATCACCTTGTCCGTGATGTCCACGCGGGGACCGGCGAACACCACCGGGTCTTGCAGGATGAGGTCGTACTTTTCCGCGTCGAAGATCTGCTTGATGACGCGGTTGGCACGCTCGACCACCGAGGACAGCTCTTCGTTCTTGCGCTGGTTCAGGTCTTCCTGGAACTCGCGGCGCTTGCGCTGCAGGTCACGCTCCTGCTCGACGAGGTCGCGCTGGCGGCGGCTGCGCTCGGACTCGGCCAGCGTGACCTGGTCCTTCTCGAACTTGTCGGCAGCGGTCTTGAGCTTGGCGGCGGCGTCGTTGAGTTCCTTCTCGCGCTTGCCGAACTCGGTCTCCAGCTTGGCCTGTGCGGCCTTGGCCGGAGCCGCGTCGCGCAGCATCCGGTCGCTGTTGACGTAGCCGATCTTGAATTCCTGCGCCGACGCCGCAGGCGATGCCAGCAGCGCCACGGACGCAGCCAGGCTGGTGAGGGCGAGCAGGGCCTTGGCCATCATCGGACGTGGGGTAGGAGTCATCATCAGAATGCGGTGCCGATCTGGAACTGGAAGCGCTGGATTCTATCCTGAGCGAACTTGCGGATAGGTTGACCCCAACTGAGCTTGAGCGGGCCGACCGGCGAGATCCAGGACAGGCCCAGACCCGCCGAGGTGCGGAACGAGGCCAGCGTCGGCTTCTCGTCGTCGCCCCAGACGTTGCCGGCGTCGACGTAGCCGAAGAAGCGCAGCGTGCGGTCGTTGCCCGTGCCGGGGAAGGGGAAGTACAGCTCGCTGTTGAGGTTGATGCGCTTGGTGCCGCCCAGGTAGGCCCCCGTCACGTCCACCGGTCCCATCGAGTTCTGGTCGAAGGCGCGCACCGTGCCCAGGCCGCCGCCGAAGAAGTTCTTGAAGATCGGGAAGGGCCGTCCGCCCAGGCCGATGCCGTGGCCGATTTCGGCGTTCAGGCCCAGGGTGAGCTTCTTGCTGATCGGGAAATACTGCTGGAGCTGGTAGTTGGTGCGCAGGTAGCGGGTGTCCCCGAAGGCGCCCCACTCCAGGTTCACCCGCTGGTAACGGCCGTCGGTGGGCACCAGGGCGCTGTCACGGCCGTCGCGCTGCCAGCCCAGGGTGAGCGGCACGGAGGTGCTCGACTGGCCGTAGGTGGCACGGTAGCGGTAGAAGCTCTCCGGCAGCGCCGTGGCCGAGCGGATGCTGGTGCGCTCGGCCCCGATGCCGAAGTAGACCGTGTCGTAGTCCGAGAAAGGCACCCCGAAGCGCACCGCCGCCCCCGGCGTCACCAGCTCATACGCCTCGCCCTGGCTGTTCAGTGGCTTGTTGGTGCGGTAGAAGATGTCCAGCGCACGCGAGACGCCATCACGTGTGAAGTAGGGATCGACGCTCGACAGCACCAGCGTGCGGGCCGACTTGCTGGTGTTGAGGTCGATGCCCAGGTAGTTGCCCGAGCCGAACACGTTGTCCTGCTTGATCGAGCCGGTGAAGGAGAACTTGTCCGCGCTGGAGAAGTTGGCGCCCAGCAGCAAGCTGCCGGTGGGCTTTTCCTTGACGTTGAAGGTCAGGTCGACCTGGTCGAACGTCCCCGGCACTTCGCTGGTGTCCACGTCCACGTCGCTGAAGTAGCCCAGGCGGTCCACCCGGTCACGCGAGAGCTTGATGCGCTGACCGTCATACCAGGCCGACTCGAACTGGCGCATCTCGCGGCGGATCACCTCGTCGCGGGTGCGGGTGTTGCCCGACACCAGGATGCGGCGCACGTAGACACGGCGACCCGGCTCGGCGTTCAGCACGATCTGCACGCGGCCCGTGTTGCGGTCGATCTGCGGCACCAGTTCCACCTTGGCGAAGGCGTAGCCGAACAGGCCGAAGCGGTCGGCAAACGCCTTCTGGGTGGTGGCCACGTCTTCGGCCTTGTAGGGCTCGCCGGGGCGGACCCTGACCAGCGCCTTGAACTCTTCTTCCTTGCCGAGGAAGTCGCCGCTGAGCTTGACGCCCGTGACGGTGTAACGCTGGCCTTCCTTGATGTTGATGGTGATCGAGATGTCCTGCTTGTCGGGCGAGATCGCGACCTGCGTGGACTCGACGTTGAATTCGAGGTAGCCGCGGTTCAGGTACCAGGCGCGCAGCGTCTCCAGGTCGGCGTTGAGCTTGGTGCGGGCGTAGCGGTCGCTCTTGGTGTACCAGGTCATGAAGCCACCGGTGGTCAGGTCGAGCTGACCAAGCAGGGTGCCTTCGCTGAACGCCTCATTGCCGGTGATGTGGATGTCGCGGATGCGCGCGATGCCTCCCTCGGTCACGGCGAAGGTGACGTTGACGCGGTTGCGGTCCACGGGCGTGATGGTCGTGACCACCTCGGCGCCGTAGAGACTGCGGGTGAGGTACTGGCGCTTGAGTTCCTGCTCGGCACGGTCGGCCAGCGCCTTGTCGAAGGGCTGGCCTTCGCCCACGCCGATGTCCTTGAGCGCCTTGACCAGGGTGTCACGCTCGAACTCGCGGGTGCCGGTGAAGTCGACACTGGCGATGACCGCACGCTCCTCGACGACGACCACCGCGACCTGACCCTCGACCTCGATGCGCACATCCTTGAACAGGCCGGTGGCGAACAGTGCCCGCAGTGCCGCAGCGCCCTTCTCGTCGCTGTAGGTGTCGCCCACGCGGAAGGGCAGCGCAGCGAAGACCGTGCCGGCCTCGGTGCGCTGCAGCCCTTCGACACGGATGTCCTTGAGCACGAAGGGCTGCACGGCCAGAGCGGACGGGGCCGCGGATGCCACCAACACCGCAACGGCGCAGGCACGAGGAGACAGGGCGAATAGGCAGGTGGGTACGCGCATGCGGTCAGCGATCAGCGATCAGTGCAGGCCCAGGTAGCGGGCCACGTCGTTGTAGAGGGCGAGTGACATCATGAGCAGGATCACCATGAAACCGCCTCGCTGCAGTCTGGCGGTCCAGAGGTCGGACAGGGGGCGACCCGTGACACCCTCGATCAGATAATACAGGAGGTGTCCACCATCGAGCATCGGCAGCGGCAGCAGGTTCAGCACGCCCAGGCTGACGCTCACCACGGCCAGGAAGCCCAGGTAGTAGGCCAGTCCCAGCTCGGCGGACTGCCCGGCGTAGTCGGCGATCGTCAAGGGGCCGCTGAGGTTCTTCAGCGAGGCTTCGCCGATGAGCATGCGGCCGAACATGCGCAGCGACATCGACGACATCTCCCATGTCCGCTCGACACCGCGCCACAGCCCTTCAGCAAAACCCAAGCTGACCAGGTCCATCTGCGGCCGGCTGCCCACGACCGCCTCGATGCGGCCGACGCGCAGCGCCCCGTCCTCGATGCGCATCGGCTGCACCGTGAGGGTGAGCTGCTGGCCGCTGCGGTCGATCTGCCACGCCTGTGGCAGCGGATCACCACGCTCGCCGGACGCCCGGATCTGGGCACGCAGGCTGGTCGCATCGACCACCTCGCGGCCGTCGACCCGCAACACCCGGTCACCAGCCCGCAGACCCGCCCGCTCGGCTGGCCCACCCGGCTTGACATCGCCCAGCACAGGCTCGGAATACGGCGACACCAGGCCGATGCGGCGCACGAGTTCCGGGTCGGCTTCGCCCGCCTGCAAGCCAGACAGCGCCAGCGTCACCTCGCGCCGCCCGCCGCCCTGCCCGTGCGTGACGTCCAGACGCAGGTCGCGGCCGTCCAGCGCCGCCCGCGTGAGCTGCCAGCGCAGGTCCGTCAGCGAGACGACGTCCTGCCAGTCCTGCGCCTCGACCGGACTCCAGCGGCGCACCCATTCCCCTGCCCGCATCCCGGCGCGCTGGGCCAGACTGTCCGCCACTGGCGAGCCGATCACCGCACGCGGCTCCTGCGTGCCGATCCAGGATGAGGCGGCATAGAGCAGCACCGCGAGCACGAGATTGGCGACCGGCCCCGCCGCGACCACCGCCGCCCTCTGCCGCAGCGACTTGCGGTTGAAGGCGCGGTGCTGTTCGTGGGGCGCCACCGGACCTTCACGTTCATCGAGCATGCGCACGAAACCGCCCAGCGGCAGCGCGCTGATCGCCCATTCGGTCTCGCCGATCTGGCGTTTCCAGAGCGTCGGACCGAAGCCGATCGAGAACTTCAGCACCTTGACACCACAGGCGCGGGCCACCCGGTAGTGCCCCCATTCGTGGACGACGATCAGCACCCCGAGGGTGACGAGAAAAGCCAGCAGCGCGTTCATGCCAGATCAGACGCCGCAGCGCCCGACAAGTTCAGCCGCCAGGCGACGGGCCCGCTGGTCGAGGTCCAGCAGACCGTCCACCGAGGTGGTCGCGTCCGCCGGTACCGTGGTGCGCGCCAGCGTCTCGGCGTTGACGGCGTGGATCTGGTCGAAGCGCAGACGCTGGTCGAGAAACGCCGCCACCGCCACCTCGTTGGCGGCGTTGAGCACGGCCGTGCTGCCCGGCGTGCCCTCCAGCGCCGCCCAGGCGAGTTGCAGCCCGGGGAAACGCTCGGCGTCGGCCGGCTCGAAGGTCAGCGGCTGGAGCGACAGGAAATCGAGCTGCGACGCACCCGACGCGATGCGCGCTGGCCACGACAAGCCGTAGGCGATCGGCACGCGCATGTCCGGCGTGCCCAGCTGCGCCAGCACCGAGGCGTCGCGGCAGACCACCATCGAGTGGACGATGCTCTGCGGGTGGATCACGACCTTGACCTGCCGGGGCGCCAGATCGAACAGCCAGCGCGCCTCGATCACTTCGAGCGCCTTGTTCATCATCGTGGCCGAATCCACCGAGATCTTGCGGCCCATGACCCAGTTCGGGTGGGCGCACGCCTGGTCGGGGGTGACGTCGCGCAGCGTCCGGGGATCACGGTCGCGGAAGGGGCCACCGGAGGCCGTCAGGACGATGTGGTCGATGCGCTGTGCCCAGGTGCTGCGGTCTTCGGGCAGGCACTGGAAGATGGCGGAGTGTTCGCTGTCGATGGGCAGCAGCTGCGCCCCGCCCTCGCGCACCGCCGCCATGAACAGCGCGCCGCCGACCACCAGGGCTTCCTTGTTGGCCAGCAGCAGCCGCTTGCCGGCCCGCGCAGCCGCCAGGCACGGCGACAGACCGGCCGCCCCCACGATCGCGGCCATCACGCTGTCCACCTCCGGGTGCGCAGCCACCTCGTCGAGCGCGGCGGGCCCGAGCAGCACCTCGGTGGTCAGTCCGTCCGTGCGCAGGCGGTCGGTGAGGGCGCGGCCCTGTTCAGGCGTCGGCACCACGGCAAAGCGCGGGCGCCAGACGCGGCACTGGTCGGCGAGTTCGTGCACCCGGCTGTGGGCAGTGAGCGCGAAGACTTCGTAGCGGTCGGGGTGACGCGAGAGGACATCCAGCGTGCTGGTGCCGATGGAGCCGGTCGAGCCGAGCACTGTCACGCGCTGGCGCGGCGTGGCGGAAGGAGCGGAAGCGGGAAATGTCATGTGAGTACCAGGGCAAGGGCCAGCGGGCAGACCGGCAGCAGCGCGTCGATCCGGTCGAGCACGCCGCCGTGGCCGGGGAGCAAGGCGCTGCTGTCCTTGGCCCCGGCACTGCGCTTGACCAGCGACTCGAACAGGTCGCCCACCACGCTCAGGCTGGCCAGGAACAGGCACGACACCACCAGCCCGGCCCAGCCCCAGCGTTGCAGCAGCAGGGTGTAGAGACTGGCGCTGTCGACCGCGCCGCGCTGGTCGAAGGCAATCCAGGCCAGCGCCAGCAGGAAGACGCCGACCATGCCGCCATACACCCCTTCCCAGCTCTTGCCGGGACTGATGGCGGGGGCCAGCTTGCGGCGACCGAAGGCTCGACCACTGAAATACGCCGCGATGTCCGCCATCCAGACCAGGCAGAACACCGACAGCAGGAAGTTGAGGCCACGCGCCTTGCCCTCGGCGATGGCCAGCCACGCCAGCCACAGCAGCAGGACACCGCCGACCAGCCGCAGCGTGCGAGGGGTCTGGGGCCATGCGATCACGCCGCGCCGCAGCACCAGCGCACCGCCCAGCACCCAGACCAGCATGGCCAGCACCCACAGCACGCCGGGCGTGTGGCCGATCCAGCCGGCCTGCCACATCAGCGCAGCACCCGCGGCCACGACGGCACCAGTCAGCAGCGCAGGCACGCCAGGAAAACCGTTGAGCCGCCCCCACTCCCAGCCTGCCGCCGCGACCATCGCCAGCGTCAGCAGGGCAAAGGGCCAGACCGCCTGCGCGAACAGCGCCGGGAGTAGCACCAGCAGCATGAGGACTGCGGTGATGATGCGCTGCTTGAGCATGAGGGGCAGGGGTCGGTCAGGCGTCGGGCGCCAGGGTGATCTTCTGCCCGCTGGCCGAGATGTCAGTCTTCACGCCACCGTAGCGGCGATCACGGGCAGCATAGTCGGCCAGGGCCCTGTCGATCTCGGCGGCGTCGAAGTCCGGCCAGAGGCAGTCGGTGAAGTACAGCTCCGAATAGGCCACCTGCCACAGCAGGAAGTTGGAGATGCGGACCTCGCCGCCGGTGCGGATGAACAGGTCCGGATCGGGCGCGTAGGCCAGGGCCATGTACTTCGACAGCAGTGCCTCGTCGATCTGGTCGGCCCGCGCCCCATCGGCCACCGCACGCCGGCACGCCTGCACGATGTCCCAGCGGCCGCCGTAGTTGAAGGCGACCGACAGCGTGATGCGGGTATTGCCTGCAGTGGCACGTTCGGCGTGCTCCCAGGCGGCACGCACCTTCTCGGACACCGCCGCCCGGTCGCCAATGATCTGGATGCGCACCCCGATGTCCGACAGCCGCGTCAGGTACTTGGCCACCGCCGTCAGCACCAGGTTCATCAGGCCGGAGACCTCGTCCTCGGGACGCTTCCAGTTCTCGGACGAAAAGGCGAAGACGGTCAGGAACTCGATGCCCCGGTCGGCGCAGGTGTTGATGCAGCCGATCAGCGCATCCACACCGTACTTGTGGCCGACGATGCGGGGCATCAGGCGCTTGTTGGCCCAGCGTCCGTTGCCGTCCATGACGACGGCGACGTGGCGGGGAACGCGCTGGGGTTTGGCGTGGTCAGCCATGGCTCAGACCGCCAGAACTTCCGCTTCCTTGGCCTGTACCAACCGGTCGATTTCAGTGATGACGCGGTCGGTGAGCTTCTGCACGTCGTCCACCGAACGGCGCTCTTCGTCTTCGGAGATCAGCTTGTCCTTGAGGAGACGCTTGGCCTGGTCGTTGGCGTCGCGGCGCAGGTTGCGCACAGCGATGCGGGTGTCTTCACCGGCGTTGCGCACGACCTTGGTCAGGTCGCGGCGGCGCTCTTCGGTGAGCGCGGGCATCGGCACGCGGATCAGGTCGCCCAGCGAGGACGGATTGAGACCCAGATCCGATTCGCGAATGGCCTTCTCGATCGGCTTGGCCATGCTCTTCTCCCACGGCTGCACGCTGATGGTACGCGCGTCGATCAGCGACACGTTGGCCACCTGGCTGATCGGCAGCAGCGAGCCGTAGTACTCGACCTGCACCTGGTCCAGGATGCCGGGGTGGGCGCGGCCGGTGCGGATCTTCTGGAGTTCATTCTTGAAGGACTCGATGGACTTGGCCATCTTGGCTTCGGCGTTCTTCTTGATGTCGGCAATGCTCATGGTGGTGCTCCTGCGGTGCCGGTCCGGTCAGACGTGGACCAGCGTGCCTTCGTCTTCGCCCATGACGACGCGCTTGAGGGCGCCCGGCTTGAAGATCGAGAATACCTTGATCGGCAGGTTCTGGTCACGGCACAGCGCAAACGCGGTCGCATCCAGCACCGCCAGGTTGCGGCTGATCGCTTCGTCGAAGGTCAGCGTGGCGTAGCGCGTGGCCGTCGGATCCTTCTTCGGATCCGCCGTGTAGACGCCGTCCACCTTGGTCGCCTTCAGCACGATCTGCGCGCCGACTTCCGCGCCGCGCAGGGCGGCGGCCGTGTCGGTGGTGAAGAAGGGATTGCCGGTGCCACCTGCGAAGATGACGACCTTGCCCTCTTCCAGATACTGCAGCGCCTTGGGACGCACATACGGTTCGACGACCTGGTCGATGCTCAGGGCAGACATGACGCGGGCGGTCATGCCTTCCTGGCGCATCGTGTCGGACAGTGCCAGCGCGTTCATCACGGTCGCCAGCATGCCCATGTAGTCGGCGGTGGCGCGGTCCATGCCGACCGCACCACCGGCCACTCCGCGAAAGATGTTTCCGCCGCCGATCACCACCGCCACTTCGCATCCCAGCTGGGTGATTTCCTGCACCTCGCGCACCATGCGCACGATGGTGGCACGGTTGATGCCGTAAGCATCGTCGCCCATCAGGGCTTCACCAGACAACTTGAGCAGGATGCGTTTGTAAGCGGGCATGTAGTGACCTCGAAACGGAAATTCGGACGATCGCGAGTGTAGGGCAGGAAAGTTACTGGCCCTTGGCTGCCGCGACCTGCGCTGCCACTTCGGCCGCGAAGTCGTCCTGCTTCTTCTCGATGCCTTCGCCGACGACGAACATCGTGAAGCCAGCGGCGGCGGTGCCGGTGCTCTTCAGGTAGGCGCCGACGGTCTGCTTGCCGTCTGCAGCCTTCACGAAGACCTGGTCCAGCAGCGAGACTTCCTTCAGGAACTTCTGCACCGAGCCTTCGACCATCTTGGCGACGATGTCGGCCGGCTTGCCGGATTCAGCCGCCTTCTCGGCGGCGATCTTGCGCTCCTTCTCGACCAGTTCGGCCGGCACTTCGGCCGACGACAGCGCGGCCGGCTTCATGGCAGCGATGTGCATGGCGGCGTCCTTGGCGGCAACGGCGTCACCGGTGAACTCCACCATCACGCCGATGCGCACGCCGTGCAGGTAATGCGCCAGTTGGCCACCGTCGGCGTAACGCTTGAAGCGTCGGATGGCCATGTTCTCGCCGATCTTGCCGATCAGGCCCTTGCGCACGTCCTCGACCGTCGGGCCGAAGTCTTCCAGCGCCAGCGGCAGGGCCGACAGCGCGGCAACGTCGGCCGGGTTGTGGGCCACGACCAGATCGGCGCATGCCTGCACGAAGGCCAGGAACAGGTCGTTCTTGGAGACGAAGTCGGTTTCGCAGTTGACTTCGACCAGCGCGCCGGTGTTGCCCGACACGGCGGCGGCGATGACGCCTTCGGCCGTCACGCGGGAGGCGGCCTTGCTGGCCTTGCTGCCCAGCTTGACACGCAGGATCTCTTCGGCGCGGACCATGTCGCCATCGGCTTCGGTCAGGGCCTTCTTGCACTCCATCATCGGAGCGTCGGTCTTCGCGCGCAGGTCGCCGACCATCTTGGCGGTAATTGCAGCCATGTCAGTTCTCCATGAACTCGGGTGAAGACCCGAATCCCAATCAGTTCAGATCTTGTAAAAAAGGGGCTGAATTCAGCCCCTTGCGCATCGACCCGAGGGGTCTCAGGCGGCGCCGTTCTCTTCGACGTATTCGTCCGAACTCGGCGCGGCGACGGCTTCGACCACTTCGTTCATCGACTGGGCCTTGCCTTCGAGGACGGCGTCGGCCATCACGCGGGCGTACAGCGCCACGGCCTTGGCCGAGTCGTCGTTGCCAGGGATGACGTAGTCGATGCCGACCGGATTGTGGTTGGTGTCCACGATGCCGATGACCGGAATGCCCAGCTTCTTGGCTTCAGCGATGGCGATCTTGTGGAAGCCCACGTCGATCACGAACATCGCGTCCGGCAGCGCTGCCATGTCCTGGATGCCGCCGATGTCCTTTTCGAGCTTGGCCAGTTCACGCTGGAACAGCAGCCCTTCCTTCTTGCTCATCGACTCCAGACCGGCTTCCACCTGGACCTGCATGTCCTTGAGCTTCTTCAGCGAACCCTTGACCGTCTTGAAGTTGGTCAGCATGCCGCCGAGCCAGCGCTGGTCGACGTAGGGCATGCCGGCGCGCTGCGCTTCTTCGGCGACGATGTCACGGGCCTGGCGCTTGGTGCCGACGAACAGCACGGTGCCACGCTTGGCGGCCAGCGAACGGGCGAACTTGGTGGCTTCCTGGAACAGCGGGACCGTCTTTTCCAGGTTGATGATGTGGATCTTGTTGCGGTGACCGAAGATGTACTGCGCCATCTTGGGGTTCCAGAAACGGGTCTGGTGGCCGAAGTGGACGCCGGCTTCCAGCATTTCACGCATCGTGAAGGACATGGGTAACTCCAATGGTTCCAAAGGTTGGATCTAGAATCCGACTCGAATTGCACGCAGTGCGCAGTCAACACCGCACTCGGCGCAACACCTTCAGCCAGTCGGACTCGGGATTGGTTCTTCCGCCCGGAGCCCGGGATCTGCCGGTGCACCATGCACCGGTCAGCGCGCCGCAGAGGATTGCGGCATCGGAAAAACCCCGAGATTGTAGCAGCCTTGACCACCACTGATCCAGTCCACCCCCAGGCTGACCTCGCGTCCGCCCTCCACACGGCCCGCACCACGGCCTGCGCAGCCTTCGTCCGACTCGACCCGATCGGGGCGCAGCAGGCGGCCGATGCCGCAGCGCAACGCCTGCAGCGCCTTCAGCCTGCGTCGGCGATCGATGGCCGTGTCGTCAGCGTCAAGGACTTGTTCGACATCGCCGGACAGACCACCACCGCCGGCTCCACCGCCCTGGCCGACCAGCCCCACGCCGCCGAGGACGCCCTCGCCGTGGCTCGGCTGCGCCGGGCCGGCGCCGTGCTCATCGGCCGCACGCAGATGACGGAGTTCGCCTTTTCCGGCGTCGGCATCAATCCCCACCACGGCACCCCCACGAACCCCGCGATGGCGGCGATCGACCCCGTGGCCCGCATCCCGGGCGGCTCGACCTCGGGCGGCGCAGTGTCGGTGGCCACCGGGGCAGCGTGGGCAGCACTGGGCTCGGACACGGGCGGCTCGATCCGCATCCCGGCGGCACTGCAGGGGCTGGTCGGCTTCAAGAACACCCAGCGTCGCACACCCACCGCAGGCGCTCTGCCCCTGTCACCCAGTCTGGACACCGTCTGCGCCATCACCCGCACCGTGCGCGACGCGGTGGAGGTGCATGGCGTGCTCGCGGGCACCCGCCTGACGCCACAGCTGCGCCCGCTCGCGGACTGGCGCTTCGCCGTCGTCGAACCGCTGTTCCTGGACGGCCTGGATGCTGCAGTGGCCAGCACCTTCGCTGACAGCCTCGCCACCCTGTCACGCGCGGGTGCCCGCATCGGCCACACCACGCTGGCGCCGCTGGTCGACCTCCCGGCGCTTCAGCAGGACGGGGGACTGCCCGCCGCCGAAAGCTGGGCGTGGCACCACGACCTGATCGTCCGGCGCGGCGACCAGTATGACCACCGCGTCGCCACCCGCATCCGCCGAGGCGCCACGGCCACGCCCGCCTCCGTCGCAGCCCTGCACCGCCTGCGCGCCCAGTGGATCCTGCGCATGGGCCAGGCGCTGGACGGCGTGGACGTGGTGCTCAGCCCGACCGTGCCGATGGTGGCGCCGCCGCTGGGGCCGCTGCTGGCCGACGATGCACTCTTCTTCGACACCAACGCCCGCCTGCTGCGCAACCCGTCGGTGGTGAACCTGCTGGACGGCTGCGCCATCAGCCTGCCGTGCCAGCGACCGGGCAGTGCGCCGGTCGGCCTGATGCTCTGGGCTGTCGGGGAACAGGACGAGCGGCTGCTGGGGGCCGCGCTGGCCGTGGAAGCCGCCCTGCAGCCTGGACGCAGCGCATGACACACGCCACCACCGCACCACAGGACATCATCCTCGACACCAACGTCGTGCTCGACTGGCTGGTGTTCGAGCACCACAGCGGGCTGGCGATTGGCCGTTCGGTAGCCGCCGGCGAGCTGCGCTGGATCGCCAGCCCGGCGATGCACGAGGAGCTGGTCGATGTCCTCGGGCGGCTGCTGCACCGGCCCTCGCTGCTGCGCTGGAGCCACCGCCACGCCCCCGCGATGGCCGGCCTCGCCACCTGGGCCCACCCGGTTCCGCCGCCAGGCCCCTTGCCCTACGGCGAGCGGCTGCGCTGCACCGACCCGGACGACCAGTGCTTCATCGACCTGGCCATCGCCCGGCGCACGCCTTGCCTGCTGACCCGCGACCACGCCCTGCGGCGCCTCGCACGGCGTGCCCGGCCGCTGGGCGTGGCCATCCTCACACCCGAAGCCTGGGCGCTCGCCCGGCCGCTCCAGCCCGCGTGACCTCGTCTGCCCGCCACCCCGCCCCGCTGCGCATCGGCACAGCCCCGGCCCCCACACCCGACGGCTGGCCGCTGCACGACGCCGCCACGTCCCGCCAGATCGAGGCGACCGCCGCCTCGCCCCTGTCACCGCACACGCTGATGCAGCGCGCCGGCCTCGGCGTGGCGCGGCTGGCGCAGGCCGTGGCGCCCCATGCGCGGCGGATCGTCGTGCTGGCGGGGCCGGGCAACAACGGCGGTGACGGCTTCGAGGCGGCGCTGCAGTTGCACCAGCATCTGCACCGGCGGCAACACCCCAGCAGCCGAGACGTCGTGCTGCACCTCCTGGATAGCGGCCACGCCTGCCCGCCCGATGCCGCGGCCAGCCGTCAGCGCGCACAAGACGCGGGCGTGCCGATCGTCCAGGGACTGGGCGACACCGACCTCGACCATGCCGATCTGGTCCTCGACGCCTTGCTCGGCCGCGGCTTGAGCCGGCCAGCGGACGGCGCCATGGCACAGGCGATCCGACAACTGGCGCACACGGACTCGACCATCCCCGTGCTGGCCGTGGACCTGCCCTCGGGATTGCCGGGCGACACCGGTGCGCTGGCGCCACAGACCGCTTGCGTGCGGGCACGCTGGACCCTGGCCTTGCTGGGTCTGGCGCCGGGCCTCTTCACCGCCGATGGGCGCGACCACGCGGGCGAAGTCTGGTGGGATGGACTCGGCCTGGACTGGCATGACACCCCCTTCGCGTCCCACGCCCCCGCTGCTTGGCTGCACACGGGTCGACACCCCGCCATGGCCTGGCCCGACCGCCGCCACGCGCAGCACAAGGGCAGCTTCGGCGACGTGCGGGTAGTGGGCGGCGACCGGTCGATGGCGGGCGCGGTGCTGCTGGCGGCCCGTGCGGCGCTGGGCGTCGGAGCGGGCCGCGTGTACGCGCATCCGCTGGACCCAGACGCGCCGCATCTCGACCCCGTCCACCCCGAGCTGATGCTGGCCGGCCCCCCCACGCCGGACCTGCTGGCACAGGCGACGGTGGTGGCAGGCTGTGGCGGCGGTCGGGCGATCCGCACCTGCCTGCCCGATCTGCTGACGCACGCCGCCAGGCTGCTGCTGGACGCTGATGCCTTGAACGCGGTCGCGGCCGACACCACGCTGCGCCAGCGCCTGCGCGAACGCCACGGCCATGGACTGGCCACCGTGCTCACACCCCATCCACTCGAAGCCGCGCGCCTGCTCGGGTGCAACACCGCCGAGGTCCAGTCCGACCGCCTGCACGCCGCCCGCACACTCGCGGCCGACACCGGTGCGGTCGTGGTGCTCAAGGGTTCGGGCAGCGTGGTCGCCGCACCGGGACAGGCCCCCTGGATCAACGCCAGTGGCAACGCCGCGCTGGCCACGCCGGGCAGCGGCGACGTGCTGGCAGGCTGGATCGGCGGCCTGTGGAGCCAGCTCTCCGGCGGCACGGCACGCCCGGATGCCGCACCACTCTGGCACGACGCGGCGCGGGCCGCCCGCCACGCCGTCCACCAGCACGGCCTGCGCGCCGAGCAGTACAGGCCGGCGGGAGAGGTACTCATCGCCAGCCGGCTGGTGCCCTCGTCCGGCAGCTGACGCAGGGCGACGCTGTCGTCAACGTGTCAACGCTGACCGCCGGAGGACTTGCCGGCCGCCTTGCCCGCGGACTTGCCGGTCCGCGGACCTGACTTGCGCGCTGCCGTCTTGCGCGTTACCCGGCGCTCGGCGCGGTCAGAGGCCTGCAGCACCGACAGCTCGTCCTGCGCCGAGACCTGGCGCTCGCGGCCACCCGGCCTGGCAATGGGCGGCGCGACCGCAGGCGTCAGCGGATCACGCACCAGCCGGAAGTCGATGCGCCGGCCATCCAGATCCACGCGGCTGACCTGCACCTGGATGCGTCCACCCACCGCATGGCGGATGCCGGTGCGCTCGCCGCGCAGTTCGTGGCGCACGTCGTCGTAGCGGAAATACTCGCCGCCCAGCTCGGTGATGTGGACCAGCCCCTCCACGTACAGCGCGTCCAGCTGCACGAACAGGCCGAAGCTGGTGACGGAGCTGATGGTGCCGCTGTACTCCTCGCCCAGGCGGTCGCGCATGTACTTGCACTTGAGCCACGCCTCCACGTCGCGCGAGGCTTCGTCCGCCCTGCGCTCGTTGGCACTGCAGTGCGCACCCGCAGCCTCCCATGCCTCCAGATCCCGCGGCGCGATGCCCTCGACCCGCGGCGCAGGCCCCGCCACCTTCACCGGCTGGCGCCGTCGCGGTGGCGGCGGCAGCCGCCCTGGAGTGGCAGCCTTCACCACCAGCCCGTACTTCTTGCCCGACAGCAGCCCCTTGAGGACGCGGTGGATCAGCAGGTCCGGGTAGCGCCGGATAGGACTGGTGAAGTGGGTGTAGGCCGTGTAGGACAGGCCGAAGTGCCCGTTGTTGAACGGGGTGTAGATCGCCTGCTGCATGGAGCGCAGCAGCATGGCGTGGATCTGCGTGGCGTCAGGCCGGTCGCGGGTCTGCTGGGCAAGGGCCTGCAGCTCGCCAGGGGTGGGCTCGTCGCTGACAGTGAGGTTCAGGCCAAGACTGCGCAGGTAGTTCTGCAGGGCCAGACGCTTTTCTGGCGTCGGGCCTTCGTGGACGCGGTAGAGCGAAGGGTGCTTGCCGGCCTGGATGAAGTCGGCAGCACAGACGTTGGCCGCGAGCATGGCCTCCTCGATCAGGCGGTGGGCCTCGGTGCGCACCCGCGGGACGATCTTGTCGATGCGACCGTTCTCGTCGCAGACGATCTGGGTCTCGGTGGTCTCGAAGTCGATGGCGCCGCGGCTGGCGCGCTGCCTGAGCAGCAGGCGGTAGACCTCGTGCAGGTGGAGCAGGTGCGGCACCAGGTCGGCGCGGCGCTGGGCCTCCGGGCCGCGGGTGTTGGCCAGCACGGCGGCCACTTCGGTGTAGGTCAGCCGCGCGTGCGAGCAGATGACGGCCGGGTAGAACTGGTAGGCCGTGACCTCGCCCTCGCCGTCCACCAGCATGTCGCAGACCATGGACAGGCGGTTCTGGTGCGGATTGAGCGAGCACAGGCCGTTGGAGAGCTTCTCCGGCAGCATCGGGATGACCCGGCGCGGGAAGTAGACCGAGGTGGCGCGCTCGTAGGCGTCGTCGTCGAGCGGGTCGCCCGGCTTGACGTAGTGGCTCACGTCGGCGATGGCCACCAGCAGCCGCCAGCCCTTCTTGCGCCCGACCCTGGCCGGCTCGCAGTAGACGGCGTCGTCGAAGTCGCGGGCGTCCTCGCCGTCGATCGTCACCAGCGGCACATCGGTCAGGTCGATCCGGTGCTTCATGTCGCTCGGCCGGACCTTGTCGGGCAGCTTGCCGGTCTGGGCCAGCGTCTCGGGCGAGAAGCGGTGCGGCACCTCGTACTTGCGCACCGCGATCTCGATCTCCATGCCGGGATCGTCGATGTCGCCCAGCACTTCGGCGATGCGGCCCACAGGCTGGGCGTGCAGTGACGGCGGCTCGGTCAGCTCCACGGCCACGACCTGCCCGGCCTCCGCATTCGCCGTGGCGTTCTTGGGGATCAGGATGTCCTGGCCGTAACGTTTGTCCTCAGGCGCGACCACCCAGACGCCGTTTTCGAGCAGCAGCCGGCCGATGATCGGTGTCTTGCGGCGCGCCAGGATCTCCAGCACCCGGCCTTCCGGGCGGCCCTTGCGGTCCAGCCGCAGCACGCGCACCCGCACACGGTCCAGATGCAGCACCGCACGCATTTCCTGCGGCGCCAGATAGATGTCGGCATCCCCGTTGTCGAGGACCACAAAGCCATGACCATCCCGGTGACCTTGCACCGTGCCATCGACTTCATTCAAGAGAGTGCTGTTGTTCAACGAGAGTCCTTGCGTTTCGATTTGAAGTCATGCTACACTAGCGTTCTGCGCTGCTCAGGGGAAATTCCTGAAACGCGAAGAAAGCCCAGGTGGCGGAATTGGTAGACGCACTAGTTTCAGGTACTAGCGGGTAACTCCGTGGAGGTTCGAGTCCTCTCCTGGGCACCAAATGGATTCAGCATACGCCGAATTCAACCACTTGCACAGACTCATGAAATCCGAGTTTGTGTTCGTAATCAGGATTTCAAGGCCCAGGTGGCGGAATTGGTAGACGCACTAGTTTCAGGTACTAGCGGGTAACTCCGTGGAGGTTCGAGTCCTCTCCTGGGCACCAACACAAGACAAAAAGCCAGCTTTCAAGCTGGCTTTTTTATTTCACGTGGACAACTGCTGACGACAAGTCGCGCAAAACATCAAAAAACCCCGCTGCTCTTTCGAGACAGCGAGGTTTCTGATTCAGACCGACAGCTTGCGACTCAGCGCATCCGGCCGCATCGCGTCATATTCCTCGAAGGGCTGGTGAATCCACGGACTGGTGGGCAGCGACTCGACGTAGTAGTCTGGCGTATAGCACGACACGCCCTTCACCCACAGCACCGCCGACCGCAGCTCCCGGATCGCCGGCATGCCCCGCAGCCGATCGACCACAGCCTGCAGTGTCACGCCAGAGTCCGCCAGGTCATCGACCAGCAGCACCCGCCCGGCGAGTTCGCCCTTGGGCATGGTGATGTACTTGGCCATGTCAAGCCGGCCCTGGATGGTGCCGCTCTCGGCCCGGTAGGAGCTGGTGGCCATGATCGCCAGCGGCTTGTCAAACACGCGCGACATCACGTCGCCAGGCCGCAAGCCCCCACGCGCCAGGCACAGGATCTGGTCGAACTCCCAGCCGGACGCGTGGACCTGGAGCGCGAGCTTCTCGATCAACAGGTGGTACTCGTCCCAGGACACGTACAGGTGTTTGCCATCGTCGGTGAGCATGTGGATTCCTTGTCCTTGCGTGGGCGGGGCGGACATTCAGTCCTTGTAGGGGTGGCGCAACAGGATCGTGTGGTCACGGTCCGGGCCGGTCGAGACCATCGCGATCGGTGTCTTGATGAATTCCTGCACGCGCTCCAGATAGCAGCGCGCATTCAGCGGCAGATCATCCCAGGCTGTGACGCCGAAGGTCTTCTCAGTCCAGCCGGGGAACACTTCATAGACCGGCTGGCAATGGACGATCTCGTCGGCGTCCAGCGGCAGGATGTCCACGCGCTCGCCGTGCAGCTCGTAGCCGACGCACATGCGGATCTCGTCGAGTCCGTCGAGCACGTCCAGCTTGGTCATGCACAGGCCGGTGATGCCGTTGATCAGCATGGCGCGCTTGAGCGCCGCACCGTCCAGCCAGCCGCAGCGGCGGGCACGGCCGGTGACGGTGCCGCGCTCCTGACCGACGGTGGAGAGGTGGTAGCCGACGGTGCCGGGCTCGTCCATCGGCAGCTCGGTCGGAAAGGGGCCGGAGCCGACGCGGGTCGTGTAGGCCTTGGTGATGCCCAGCATGTAGTGCAGCAGGTGCGGGCCGACACCAGAGCCAGCGGCCGCGTTGCCCGCCACGCAGTTGCTGGAGGTGACATACGGGTAGGTGCCGTGGTCGATGTCCAGCAGCGTGCCCTGCGCGCCTTCGAACAGGATGCTGCCGCCAGCCCGGTTGGCCGCGTCGATGCGCACGCCCACATCGGCCATCATCGGCTTGAGCTGTTCAGCCATCTGCATGGCGTGGTCGAAGATCGGCTGGAATTCCAGGGCTTCGCTGTTCAGGTAGCCGGCCAGCGCGACATTGTGCAGCGCCAGCAGCTCACGCAGCTTGCGCGCGAACCGCTCGGGGTGCTTCAGATCCTGCACGCGCAGGGCGCGACGGGCCACCTTGTCTTCATAGGCGGGGCCGATGCCCTTGCCGGTGGTGCCGATCTTGCCGGCGCCGCTGGTCTCGCGCAGCGCCTCGCGGGCCTTGTCCACCGCGACGTGGAACGGCAGGATCAGCGGACACGATTCGCTGAGGAACAGGCGCGAACGCACGTCCAGGCCCGCGGCTTCCAGTCGGGCGATTTCCAGCAGCAGGTGGGCCGGATCGACCACGACACCGTTGCCGATGTAGCAGGCCACGCCCGCGCGCATGATGCCCGAGGGGATGAGCTGCAGCGCGGTCTTCACGCCGTTGATGACCAGGGTGTGGCCGGCATTGTGGCCGCCCTGGAAACGCACGACGCCGGCGGCGTGGTCGGTCAACCAGTCGACGACCTTGCCCTTGCCCTCGTCACCCCATTGCGTGCCGACAACGACGACATTGCGCCCACGAACTTCTGCTGCCGCAGCACTGCGTGTATCCATCTCAAGTATCCGATCGAAAGGAAAGGTCCGGTCAGTGGCCACGGTCGCGGCGCTCAGCGCGCCACGACCACCCACTGCCCGTGGACGGCGACCAGCTCGCGGTCGCACTCGAACTCGTCTGCCTCGTGCTCATGGCCAGGCAGCACGCACACCACCGCCTCGCCCTGCGCACGCAGGCGGCGCACGGCGGCGCGCAGCGCAGCCTCCTCGCCCCACGGCGCACGGATGGCGGCACGGCGTCCGTCGAAACGGACGTGCTCGACGACGGACTTCAGATCCAGGCTGAAGCCCACCGCCGGACGCTGGCGACCGAACACGGCACCGACGTTGTCATAGCGGCCGCCGCGCACCAGCGCGTCACGGCCACCAGCGCGGTAGACGGCAAAGCGGATGCCGCTGTAGTAAGCGTAGCCCGACAGATCGGACAGGTCGAAGCCGAGCTGCATCGCCGGGTAGTCGCGCCGCAGGTGGGATGCCAGCCACTGCAGGTCGTCCAGCGCCGCAGTGATCAGGGCGTGGCACGGCAGGCGCTCGCGTGCGACCGCCAGCATCTCGTCACCGCCGTACAGCGCAGGCAGCAGGCGCAAGGCGTCGCGGCAGGCCACCGGCAGCGCATCGGTGAGGCTGTGCAGCGTGGCCTGGTCCTTGGCGGCCAGGGCGGCATGCAGGGCCTCACGCTGATCAGGCGACAGCACCTGCCCCGCCAGCGCACCTTGCACGATGCGGGCATCGGCCAGGTCCATCACCAGCGATTCCACCCGCGCCTGCGCCAGGCACTCCAGCGCGAGTTCGTGGATCTCGAGGTCCGCTTCCAGTCCAGCGTGGCCATAGATCTCGGCGCCGAACTGCAGCGGCTCGCGGGTGCTGTCAGGGCCGGCCGGCAGGGTATGCAGCACGGGGCCGCAGTAGCACAGGCGCGTCAGGCCGGCACGGTTGAGCAGATGGGCGTCGATGCGGGCGACCTGCGGAGTCGCGTCGGCACGCACGCCCAGGGTGCGGCCGCTGAGCTGGTCGACGAGCTTGAAGGTGCGCAGTTCCAGGGCGCGGCCGGTGCCGCTGAGCAACGACTCCAGGTGCTCCAGCAACGGCGGCATGACCAGCTCATAGCCGTAACCACGCGCGGCATCCAGCACGATGCGGCGCAGCTCCTCGATACGCCGAGCCTCATGGGGCAACACATCGGCAATGTGCTCGGGCAGCAGCCAAGCAGAAGACATAGCAGGTCAGGGAATCAAAAGGGCGGATTCTACCGGGCGAACGCTCCAGTAGCAGGCCTGAACGCCGGGGAAACCCGGTTCAGCCGACGAAGAGCAACAGCAGCAAGCCCGCCAGGACGCTGGCCAGTCCGATGAAGCGGATCTGGCCATCGTGCAGGGCCAGCACCTGCTCGAAGAACTTGCGCCACTGCGCTGGGCCAAGCAGTGGCATCAAGCCTTCGATCACCAGCACCAGCGCAAGCGCCGACAACAGTGTCTCTCCACTCACTTACTTGCCACCGACACCGCCGCTGCGCATCACGCGGAAGAACTCGCTGGACGGATCGACCACCAGCACATCGCTCTTGCTGCGGAAGCTGGCCCGATAGGCTTCCAGGCTGCGGTAGAACTGGGCGAACTGCGGATCGCGTCCGAACGATTCCGCATAGATCGCCGACGCCTTGGCATCGCCCTCGCCCTTGACCTTCTGGGCTTCGCGGTAGGCGTCAGCCAGGATCACTTCACGCTGGCGGTCCGCATCGGCGCGGATCTTCTCGCCGTCGGCCGCCCCTTCCGAACGCAGCTCGTTGGCCACGCGCTTGCGCTCGGACTCCATGCGCCGGTAGACCGACTCGGTGATGGTGGAGGCGAAGTCGACCCGCTTGATGCGTACGTCGACGATCTCGATGCCGAAGTTCTTCGCGTCATCGCTCAGGCGCTGCATCACACCCTGCATGACCTTGTCACGCTCGGTGGACAGCATCGCCCGCACGGTGCGCTTGGTGACTTCCTCGTTCAGCGCCGCCTGCACGATGGGAGACAGGCGTGCCTCGGCGTTGCGCAGATCGACCCCGGTGTTGCGGATGAACTGGCGCGGCTCGGTGATGCGCCACTTGACCAGCCAGTCGATCACCAGGCTCTGCTTCTCGGCGGTGAACACCGGGCGCGTCTCGGGGCTGTCCAGCGTCTGGGTGCGCCGGTCGATGAAGATCACGTTCTGCAGCGGCGGCGGCAGCTTGAACTTCAGGCCCGGCTCGGCGATGACTTCCTTGATTTCACCCAGGGCGTAGACGACGGCAAAGTTGCGCTGGTCGACGACAAAGAGCATCGAGGTGGTGACCAGCAGCGCCATCAGCCCGCTGACCGCGATAAGTCCGATTCGATTCATCTCGTGTTCCCCTGCTCAGCGCCCGTCACGGTCACGGCCGCGTTGTCCGTCGCGTGAACGCACGTCCACGCTGCTGCCCGATGCGCCATCGGTGCTTGATGGCACCAGGGGCACGGCCGACGCCGCACCGGCCACGCCACCCGCCGACTGCTGCATCAGCTTGTCCAGCGGCAGGTACAGCAGGTTGCTGCCATTGCGCGAGTCGACCATCACCTTGCTCACGTTGGCGTAGAGCTGCGACATGGTGTCGATGTACATGCGGTCGCGGGTCACGCCGGGCGCCTTCTGGTACTCGGTGAGCACGCTGCGGAAACGCTCGCCGTCGCCCTCGGCCTGGGCCACCACGCGGGCGCGGTAGCCTTCGGCCTCTTCCGACAGCCGCGCTGCGGTGCCGCGTGCCTTGGGGATGATGTCGTTGGCGTAGGCTTGGCCTTCGTTCTTCAGGCGCTCGCGGTCGGCACCAGCCTTGAAGGCATCGTCGAAGGCCGCCTGCACCTGCTCGGGCGCCTGCACGCTCTGCACGTTCACGTTGATGACCAGGATGCCGGCCTTCAGACGGTCGAGCTGGGACTGGATCGACTTGACCAGATCGACCGCGATCGCATCGCGCTGCTCGTACAGCACCGAGTCCATCGTGCCGCGCCCGACGATCTCGCGCACCGCCGACTCCGCCGCCTGCTGGACAGCTTCCTCGACGTTGCGGTTCTCGAACAGGAAGTCCTTGGCCTGCTTCAGGCGCCATTGCACCGTGAAGCGGATGTCCACGATGTTCTCGTCCTGGGTCAGCATGGACGAGTCACGCAGCCCCGTGGCCTGCACCACCGAATTGCGTCCCACCTCGGTGGAACGGGTCTGGGTGACGCTGACAATGTCATGCGACTGGAAAGGCCCCGGCCAGCGGTACTGGATGCCGGCATCCACCGTTCGACTGAACTTGCCGAAGGTCAGGATCACAGCTTGCTGACCTTCCTGCACGATGAAAAAGCCGCTGCCCAGCCAGAGCAGCGCCGCCACGCCCAGCACCAGGCCACCACCCATGCCGAACAGGCGGCCGTCCGGCGAAGGATCGGGGCGTCCGCCCGGAGGGGGCGCACCGCCGCTGTCGCGCCCTGCTGGCGTCTTGCCACCGAACAGGCCACCCAGCTTCTGATTGAAGTCGCGCCAGAGTTCGTCCAGATCCGGCGGACCATCGTTGCGGCCGGAGCTGGCCATCACGTCCGCGCCACGCAGGCGCCGCAGCAGCGACTGCACCGCGGCACGGACCAGCGTGGCTCCAGACTGCGCCACCGCCCCGAGCGGGGCCTGTTCAGGCGTGTGAGCATCCATCGGATTCGTCTTGTTCATGTCCGAAATTACAACACGCATCACACCACCGGGGGCATGAGCAGGGTTTCGATCGATTCGGGTGCCGTGTCATCGGCCGCGGTGCGCGCGGGATCGAAGCGCGGGTCGGGCTGCCCTGCAGTGGACTGGCGGTCTTGGTGCAGGGCCACCTCGGCGATGGCCTGGCGCAGGGCGTGCAGCCCCTCGCCAGTGCGGGCACTGACATGCCAGCGGGGGACGGTGCGACCCGGCTCCAGCTCGTACACATCCGACACCGCCCGCGGCCACTGCGCCGGCTCCAGCGCGTCGAGCTTGTTGAACACGAGCAGCTGCGGCACGTCCCCGGCCCCGATCTCGTGCAGGACACGCTGCACTTCACGGATCTGGTCGAGCCAGAACGGACTGGCCGCATCGACCACGTGCAGCAGCACGTCGGCGTCGATGGCCTCCTGGAGCGTCGCCTGGAACGCGTCCACCAGGGTGTGCGGCAGCGCGCGGATGAAGCCCACCGTGTCGGAAAGGGAGACGCTGCGCTGCGCGTCTTCGAGGTACATCTGGCGCGTGGTGGTGTCCAGCGTGGCGAAGAGCTGGTCGGCGGCATAGGTCTGCGCCTTCACCAGCGCATTGAACAGCGTGCTCTTGCCGGCATTGGTGTAGCCCACCAGCGAGACGCGGAAGGTGCCCTGGCGCTCGCGGGCCTTGCGCTGCGTGCCACGCTGGCGCTTGACCTTGTCGAGCCGGTCCTTCACGGCCTTGATGCGCACGACGATCATGCGTTTGTCCAGCTCGATCTGGGTTTCGCCCGGACCCCCGCGCAGACCGACCCCGCCGCGCTGGCGCTCCAGGTGGGACCAGCGGCGCACGAGGCGGGTGGAGAGGTATTGCAGCCGCGCGAGTTCGACCTGAAGCTTGCCTTCATGGCTGCGCGCTCGGGCGGCAAAAATTTCGAGGATGAGCGCCGTGCGGTCGAGGACTTCGACGCCGAGGTGGCGCTCCAGATTGCGCTGCTGAGCCGGGCCCAGCGCCTGATCGAAGATCACGCACTGGGCGCCGTGCTCGGCCACGACGAGCTTGATCTCGTCGGCCTTGCCGGAGCCGACAAACAGCGCGGCGTCCGGGGCACGACGGCGGCAGATGATCCGGGCGACCGGATCATCGCCGGCAGACTGCGCAAGCAGGGCCAGCTCATCCAGCGTCGCGTCGAAGTCCGCGCTTGCGCCGATATCGACCCCGACCAGAACAGCGCGTGGGAGAGGGGAAGAGTCCGGTGCAGTCAAGGTGCTTCGAGTTGGCGCGTATGGCTGGCCGCTGCGGGCGGTCAGTTGGCTTCCGGCGCTTCAGCCGCGTGGAAGTTCACCGGTCGACCTGGCACGACGGTCGAGATCGCGTGCTTGTAGACCATCTGGGTGACGGTATTGCGAAGGAGCACCACATACTGATCGAAAGACTCGATGTGGCCCTGCAGCTTGATGCCGTTGACGAGGTAGATCGACACCGGCACATGCTCTTTGCGCAGCAGGTTGAGGAAGGGGTCTTGTAGCAGTTGCCCTTTGTTGCTCACGATATTCTCCGTGTTGGAAATGGAGTTCAAGAAGTCCCGCACGTTATCACACGCCCGGGACCACGACCGGAAAGGTCACGAATCCTTTTCCGTGAAGGGATTGCGCGAGGCGCGCAACTCGATGCGCAACGGAGTGCCGACGAGCTTGAAGTGCTCGCGGAACCGGCTCTCCAGATAGCGCTTGTACACGTCGGTGATGTGCTCCACGGCATTGCCATGGATCACGATCACCGGCGGGTTCTGCCCACCTTGGTGGGCATAACGCAGTTTCGGACGGGACACCCCCGCCCGCTTGGGTTGCTGAAAGTCGACCGCTTCCTGCAGCAGCCGCGTCAGCACCGGCGTGGGCAGCTTGCGCTTGGCCGACGCCCAGGACTCGTCGATGGCGTTCCACAGCGGCCCCAGCCCCTGTCGGCGCTTGGCGGAGATGTGCAGGATCGGCGCGAATTTCAGGAAGGCCAGTCGCGTCTCGATCGAGCGTTGCAGCGTCTGGCGCTGGTACTCGTCGATCGCGTCCCACTTGTTGATGGCGATCACCACCGCGCGGCCGGCGTCCAGGATGTAGCCGGCGATGTGCGCGTCCTGGTCCGACACACCTTCGGTGGCGTCGATCAGCAGCAGCACGACGTTGGCGTCGCCGATGGCCTGCAGCGTCTTGACGACCGAGAACTTCTCGATCGACTCGAACACCTTGCCCTTGCGGCGCAGGCCAGCCGTGTCGATCAGCTTGTAACGTCGGCCATTGCGCTCGAACGGCACCTCGATCGTGTCGCGCGTCGTGCCCGGCAGGTCGAAGGCCACCAGGCGTTCCTCGCCCAGCCAGGTGTTGATCAACGTGGACTTGCCGACGTTGGGGCGGCCGCACACCGCCAGACGGGTCGGGCGCTCGTCCTCGGGCAGCGCGTCGTCTTCGTCCTCGGCGGGTGGCTCGATGCCCTCCAGCGCCAGGTCCACCAGATCGCGGATGCCGTGGCCGTGGGCCGACGACACCGCCAGCGGCTCGCCGATGCCCAGCTCGTGGAACTCGGCCAGCTGCGGGCCGCCCTTCATGCCCTCGGCCTTGTTCGCCGCCAGCAGCACGCGCTTGCCAGTGGTGCGCAAGTAGCGGGCGATGTCGTGGTCCTGCGCAGACAAGCCTGCGCGCACGTCGACGACGAAGATCACCGCATCCGCCTCGGCCACGGCCTGGCGGGTCTGCTTGGCCATTTCCTGGAAGATGCCGGCCGTGCAGTCGGGCTCGAAGCCGCCGGTGTCGATGACGATGAATTCATGACCGCCCAGCGCGCCATCGCCGTAGTGGCGGTCGCGGGTCAGTCCGGCGTAGTCGGCCACGATCGCATCGCGGCGTCCGGTGAGTCGATTGAACAGCGTGGACTTGCCGACGTTGGGACGTCCGACGAGGGCAATCACGGGTTTCATGGGTCGGTTCCGATCTGTAGCAGTTGAGTTGTTGTAGGGAAAGGATCAGCCCGGATCAGCCGAAGCGCCGGGCCTGGCGCGGCCTCATTCCGGCCGGAAGGCGAAGGCGTTGCCCGAGCGGGTCACGGCCAGCACCGTCAGCCCGGAGCGCACCAGCGGCGCCACGACCGCACTGCCATCGGTGGCCAGGCGCAGCAGCGGCTCGCCCCGGTCGTGCGAGAGCACATGCAGCCAGCCCTCGCTGTCGCCGAACACCAGTGTCGAGCCGACCGACAGCGGCGCGGTCAGGCCACGGTGGCGCAGGCGATCCGACGTCCAGGCCAGGTCACCTGTCGTGCGGCGCCAGACGCTGATGCGGTCGTTGGCATCGGCACCCGCCACGAACTCGTTGTCGATGGCCAGCCCCTCGAAGCCGGTCTGTGCGCGGCTCCAGAGCACGGCATTGCGCTCGGCGTTCAGGCAGGTCACGCTGGTCTGGAAGGCACGGGCGCACACGACCTCGCCCAGCCGTGCCGCGGGGCCCACCAGGTCGGCCAGACGCTCGACCTCGTTGGTGCCACGCGGCGCAGCCAGCGTGCTGTCGCTGCGCAGGCTGCCCGTGAGCGGATCCAGCGCCAGCAGACGCGCCCCCATGCCCACCAGCAGCGTGTTGCGGTAGGCCAGCAGCACACCCGGCTGGGCCAGCGACAAGGCTTCGCTGGAGCGGCCGACCGACCACAGGCGCCGGCCGTCGAACACGTCGAAGGCCAGCACGCTGCGGTCCACCGCCTGGATGAACACCCGCTCGCCGGCCACCAGCGGCGCCGTGACGACCCGCGAGTTCAGCCGCGTGCGCCAGACCTCGCGCTGGCCGTCGACCACCACGAGTTCGTTGTTCTGCGTCACCACGGCGGCGTGACGGCCATCGCTGCCCACGCCGGCGGTCAAGGTGCCGCCCACGGCGATCTGCGAGCGCACCGCGCCCGTGCCGATGTCCAGACTGGTCAGCCGCCCGTCCACGCTGGCCAGCAGGAAGCGGTCGCCCAGCACCGCCACCGACAGGCCCGGCAGCGGCTTGCCCACGCTCTGGCGCCAGACCTGCTTGCCGGCGATGCGCGTGGTCAGCGGCTCCAGCGGCGTGGGCTTGGGCTTGTCGACCGACGTGCAGGCAGCCAGCGCCAAGGCCACCGACGCCGCCAGCCAGCGCCAGCGACCCGGACGTCGGACGGGCGTGGCGGTCATTTCGCAGCCCCCTCGGCCTCGGGCGCAGCACCCAGCGCGACCAGCTTGGCCTCGACCAGACGGCGGTAGTCCACGTCCTTGCCCAGCGCCTTCCAGGCTTGCTGGTAGGCGGTCACGGCCTCTGCGGACTTGGACTGGGCCTGCAGGATGTCGCCCCGGCGGTCGGCGGCCAGCGCGGCCAGCGACTCGGGCACCTCGGTGGAGACCAGCTTGAGGGCCTCGTCCAGGCGCTTGGCCTCCAGGTGCAACCCCGCCAGACGCAGCCGCGCCAGCGCCCGGTATTCGTCTTCCTTGGCGTTGGCGGCCACCCATTCCAGCGTGGCACGGGCGGTGTCGGCCTGGCCCTTGTCGAACTGGACCCTGGCCGCCAGCAGGCCGCCCTGCTCCGCAAACGCCGTCGAGGGGTAGCGGCCCTGCAGGTCAGCCCAGACCTTGGTGACACGCTCGGCGTCACCGGTCTGGGCGGCACGTTCGAGGGCGTCGTAGATGCCGCCCGCCTTGGCTGCCTGGTCACGCTGCCAATACTGCCAGCCGTTCCAGCCGGCGTAGGCGGTCAGCACCACCAGCAGCACCCAGGTGATGAGGTTGCCGAACTTGCCCCAGAAATGCTTGAGCTGGTCAAGCTGTTCCTGTTCTTCGAGGTCGAGATGGGATGCCATGCGCGTGGTGCCGTGTGTCGGAGGTGTAACCGTGAGGGGAAGGATTATGCGGGTCGCGGCCGAACCGCGGCCGGTCAGTCGCTGATCTCGGCCGCCCAGCGCGCCACGTCGGCCAGCGGACGCAGCGCCTGCGACCGCCCGCCCTCGCGCAGCGGCTTGACCGCCACCATGCCCTGCGCGAGTTCGTCGGCGCCGAAGACCAGCGCGTAGCGGGCGCCGCTGGCGTCGGCCTTCTTGAACTGCGACTTCATGCTGCCGGGGCCGTCCTTGCCCGCGCCGTGCAGCACGATCTTGCGCCCGAGCGCACGCAGGGCTTCCGCCGTGACGGTCGCCGTCGCCAGGGCCGCGGCGTCCGGCACCACGGCGTAGGCGTCGGGCACCTGCGCCGGCACCGGCACGCCGCTGTCTTCCAGCAGCGCCAGCACCCGCTCGATGCCCAGCCCCCAGCCCACCGCCGGCGCCGGCTTGCCACCGATCTGCTCGATCAGGCCGTCGTAGCGCCCGCCGCCACAGACCGTGCCTTGTGCGCCGAGCCGGTCCGTGACCCACTCGAAGACGGTCAGGTTGTAGTAGTCCATGCCGCGCACGAGACGCGGGTTGATGCGGTAGGGCTGGCCCACCGCGTCCAGCACGGCGCGCACGGCGTCGAAGTGCTTCAGCGAGGCCTCGCCGAGGAAGTCCATCAGCTTCGGCGCGGCCTCGACCACCGCCTGCATCGCCGGGTTCTTGGTGTCCAGGATGCGCAGCGGGTTGCTGTGCAGGCGGCGCCGGGCCTCCTCGTCCAGCAGGTCGGCGTGGGCCTCGAAGTGGACGATCAGAGCGGCGCGGTGGGCCTTGCGCTCCTCGGGCTGGCCCAGGCTGTTGATCTCCAGCCGCACATCCGTCAGACCCAGGTCACGCCAGAGGCTGCGCGCCATCAGGATCACCTCGGCATCCACGTCCGGACCGGCAAACCCCAACGCCTCGACGCCGACCTGGTGGAACTGGCGGTAGCGCCCTTTCTGCGGACGCTCGTGGCGGAACATCGGGCCGATGTAGAACAGCCGCTTCGGGCCTTCGTACAGCAGGTTGTGCTGGACCACGGCGCGCACGACACCGGCAGTCCCTTCCGGACGCAAGGTGAGCCGATCGCCGTTCATCTTGTCCTCAAAGGAATACATCTCCTTCTCGACGATGTCCGTCACCTCGCCCAGGCCGCGCACGAACAGCGGGGTCGGCTCGACGATGGGGGTGCGGATGTTGGCGTAGCCGTAACGCTGCATCAAGGCGCGCACGCAGCCTTCGAACCATTCCCAGCGGGCCGAGTCCGGCGGCAGGAGGTCGTTCATGCCTTTGACGGCTTGTAGTTTTTCGCTCATCAGGAATTCAGCAGGAAAGCAGGAAATCGGAAAGTCAGGGACTCAGGACACAGCGGTCTTCTGGCCGAAGCGGCGCTCGATGTACTGCTCGACCACGGCCTGGAACTCGCTGGCGATGCCCTCGCCACGCAGCGTCATGGCCTTCTCGCCGTCGATGTAGACGGGGGCGGCGGGCGCCTCGCCCGTGCCGGGCAGGCTGATGCCGATGTCGGCGTGCTTGCTCTCGCCGGGGCCGTTGACGATGCAGCCCATCACGGCCACCTTCATCGCCTCGACGCCGGGGTACTTCGCGCGCCAGACGGGCATCTGCGCGCGCAGGAAGTGGTCGATCTGCTGCGTCAGTTCCTGGAACGTCGTGCTCGTCGTGCGGCCACAGCCGGGGCAGGCCGTCACGCTCGGCACGAAGGTGCGCAGGCCCAGCGACTGCAGGATCTCCAGCGCCACCGTCACCTCCTGCGTGCGCGCCTCGCCCGGCGCGGGGGTCAGGCTCACGCGGATGGTGTCGCCGATGCCCTGCTGCAGCAGGATGCCCAGCGCCGTCGCGGACGCCACCGTGCCCTTGGTGCCCATGCCGGCTTCGGTGAGGCCGAGGTGCAGCGGATGGTCGCAGCGTTTCGAGAGTTCGCGGTACACCGCCACCAGATCCTGCACGCCGCTGACCTTGCAGCTGATCAGCACCTGCTCCCGCCGCATGCCGAGTTCGACCGCGTAGGCCGCCGAGTCGAGCGCCGACTGGATCAGCGCCTCGTACATCACCTGGCGTGCTTCCCAGGGCTGGGCGCGGCTGGCGTTCGTGTCCATCAGCATGGCGAGCAGCTCCTGGTCCAGGCTGCCCCAGTTCACGCCGATGCGCACCGGCTTGTCGTGGCGGATCGCCGCCTCGATCATCATGCCGAACTGGCGGTCGCGCTTGTCGCCCTTGCCGACGTTGCCGGGGTTGATGCGGTACTTGGACAGCGCCTGCGCCATGGCCGGGTATTCGGTCAGGAGGCGGTGGCCGTTGTAGTGGAAGTCGCCGATCAGCGGCACGTCGATCTGCATGCGGTCGAGCTGCTCGCGGATGTGCGGCACGGCCTCGGCGGCTTCGGGCGTGTTCACCGTGATGCGGACCATCTCGGAGCCTGCCAGCGCGAGTTCCTTCACCTGGATCGCCGTGCCGATCACGTCCACCGTGTCGGTGTTGGTCATCGACTGGACCCGCACCGGCGCATTGCCGCCCACCGTGACCACACGGTCACCCCACGTCACCCGCGCCTGCAGGCTGCGCCGGGCGGCGGGTTCGCCCAGAGGGATCGGCTGTTCGGAGGTGGGCACAGTGGCTTGCATGGTCGGACTCACTTCAGGATGGCGGTGGCGATGTTGCCGCGGGTGAACGGGGCCAGGCTGAAGGGCTCGCCCCGCAGCGTCACCTGGGTCACGTTGGCGATGCCAGCCTTCAGGCGCATCGGCAGCGCACCGTCGAGGCCGATCACCTCGCCCGGCAGCACCGTGCGCGACAGCAGCACCGCGCCCGCCGCGTCCCGCACCTCGATCCATGACTCGCCCGTCGTGCGCAGCACCACCACGCCGGAGGCGGCAGACGGTGCGCTGGTGGCGCTGGCGGCCGGCTCGCTGGGCGTGGAATGCACGGTCTCGGAGACGGCGGTGATGGTGGGCGCCACAGCAGACGCCGGAGCGACAGGCGGCTCGGCCACGACAGCCACGGGTACGCCGACCACGACACCCGCAGCGGAGGCGGCAACCGGCACCGGTGCGGACTCGACCACCATCGCGGTGGCGTCAGACCCCGTCTCGGCGTCCGGCCAGCCCAGTCCGCCGAACATCGTGTGCATGGGTGGCGCGAACCAGAACGCCAGTGCCGCCAGCAGCAGCACGGCCGGCAGCAGGAACACCGGCTTGAGCCACTCCGGCCAGGCCGAGCCGCTGCGGCCGAACGTGGCACCGCTCGCCCCTTCGCGGTAGGGCGTCTGCAGGCCACGGGACACGCTTTCGAGACGTTGCTGCGGCTGCGGACCGGCGCCAGGCAGCTGGGCCAGCACCACCGCCGCGTCCAGGCCCACCTGCCGTGCATACGACTGCGCCAGGCTGCGCGCGAAGGCCATGCCCGGCAACTCGGTGTAGCGATCGGCTTCCAGGGCGGCCAGCTTGCGCTCGGGCACCTTCAGCACCTGCGACAGGGTGTCCAATTCCATGCCTCGGGCCTGCCGCGCGGCGCGCAGCATGGCGCCAGCGGTGGAGGTGCCGGCGGTCGGCGGTGTCACGTCACTCATCAAACTGTCCTTGGTCGTAGGCGGCTGCTTCCCGTGACTTCGGGAATCGCGTGCGCAGCAGTGCCCCCAATTCTTCCACGGACGCGGCCAGATTTCGCCGGTGCTGGATCCGGATTGACAGCCACAGCGTCTCCGGACTCACCAGCTCGGGCGTCTGGTTCAGCCGCTGGAGGTACAGGAATGCACGTTCGAGTTCACCTCGGCGACGCAGCACGTCGGCCAGGTTGAACACCGTGGCAGGGTTGCCCGGCTCCTGGTCGAAACTGCGCTGCAGGATGATCTGGGCGGCCTGCAGCTCGCCGGCGCGGGCCTCGCAGATGCCGGCGGCCAGCAGCGTGCGGGCACCTTCGCGGTACTGCGGCACCGCCATGGCGGCCTCGAACTGCTGGCGCGCGGGAACAAAACGGCGTTGCTGGCAGAGGAACCAGCCGTAGTTGTGGAGCGTGTCGGCGTCGGCCGGGCGCAGGCCGAGCGCCGCCCGGAAGCTCTCTTCGGCCAGCGCGAACTCGCCCATGTTGGCGTAGACCAGTCCGCGCAGGTTCAGCGCCGGGACGTGGTCGGGATCGACCGACAAGGCGCGCTTGACCTCGTCGAGGGCGGTGATGAACTGGCCCTGGCTGAAGTAGGCCCCGGCGAGTTCGGTGCGGATGCGGGCACGCCGGGCGGTGTCGGACTCGTCGGACGAGGTCACGAGGTCGCGGCGGTTGCCGGTGTTCACGGTCGAACCCGCGGCACCGGTACCGGTACCGGTGCCGGCGGGGCGGACGGGGGTCAGGGTGGTGGGGCTGGCCTCGCCCATCGGCACCGGCAGTGCCGGCCCGGAGACACAGCCCGTCAACCCCCAGAGTGCCAGCGCGACCAGGGCCCCGGCCTGGCCGGCACCCCACGCGACGCGATGCAGCAGTGTGAACATGGACAGCAGCGGGTGTGGACTCAGGTGGCGGAGGCCGGCGGCGGGCGGACCACGCGGATCGGCGCGCGCACCATGCGCTCATGGGCGCGGGTGCGGTCCTGCACTTCGCCGGCCAGTTGCCCACAGGCGGCGTCGATGTCGTCCCCACGTGTCTTGCGCACGGTGGTGACGAGACCACCTTCGATCAGCACCTTGGCAAAGGCTTGCACGCGGGCGTTGTCCGAGCGTTTCAGCCCCGACGCCGGGAAGGGATTGAACGGGATCAGGTTGAACTTGCACGGCAGCCGCCCGACCGGACCCTTCGGCCCCACCAGCGCCAGCAGCCTCCGCGCCTGCTCGTCGCTGTCGTTGACGCCGTCGAGCATGCAGTATTCGAACGTGATGAAGTCGCGCGGCGCCGTGTCCAGATAGCGTTTGCATGCGGCCAGCAGCTCGGCCAGCGGGTACTTGCGGTTCAGCGGCACGAGTTCGTTGCGCAGGGTGTCGTCGGGCGCATGCAGCGACACCGCCAGCGCCACCGGCAGGTCGTCGCGCAGCCGGTCCATGAACGGCACGACGCCCGACGTGGACACCGTCACGCGACGGCGCGACAGGCCGTAGCCATGGTCGTCGAGCATCACGCGCAGCGCCGGCACCAGTGCGCCGTAGTTCTGCAGCGGCTCGCCCATGCCCATCATCACGACGTTGGTGATCACGCGCTCGCCCGCCTGCCGCTCCGGGCGGTTCAGGTCGCGGCGCAGCGTGTGCTCGGCATGCCAGAGCTGGGCCAGGATCTCGCCCGTGCTCAGGTTGCGGGAGAAGCCCTGGTGCCCGGTCGAGCAGAAGCGGCAACCCACCGCACAGCCGGCCTGCGACGAGAGGCACAGCGTGCCACGGTCATCCTCGGGGATGAACACGCTCTCGACCGCATTGCCGGCGCCCACGTCGAACAGCCACTTGACCGTGCCGTCCGTGGAGCGGTGTTCGGAGAGGACCGGCAGCGGGCGGATCTCCGCGCTGCCGGCCAGCTTGGCCCGCAGCGACTTGGCCAGATCGCTCATCTGGTCGAAGTCGCGGGCACCCCGCTGGTGGATCCAGCGGAAGAGCTGGACGGCGCGGAACCGCTTCTCGCCCAGCCGCTCGCAGTGCGCGGCCAGCCCATCAAGGTCGAAATCGAGCAGGTTGACCGCGTCCGTCATGGTGCAGCTCAGCGGCTGTAGACGTTCATGCCGGGGAAGAAGAACGCGATTTCGACAGCAGCGGTTTCAGCCGCGTCGGAGCCATGGACGGCGTTGGCGTCGATCGAGTCGGCGAAGTCGGCGCGGATGGTGCCGGCTTCCGCCTTCTTCGGGTCGGTGGCACCCATCAGCTCGCGGTTCTTCAGGATGGCGTTCTCGCCTTCCAGGCACTGGATCATCACCGGGCCGGAGATCATGAAGCTGACCAGGTCGTTGAAGAACGGGCGGGCCTTGTGGACACCGTAGAACTGTTCGGCATCGGCGCGCGACAGCTGCACCAGCTTGGCGGCAGCGATCTTCAGGCCAGCGCCTTCAAAGCGGGCGTAGATCTGGCCGATGACGTTCTTGGCGACGGCGTCGGGCTTGATGATGGACAGGGTGCGTTCGATGGCCATGAAATGGTTTCCTTGACGGACAGGTTGAATCGATTCGGTCGACGTTGTGGGGTCGAAGCCGGGGAAAACCCGGCATTCTAGCTTTGAAGCGTGTCAGCAACTCAGCGCCGACGACCGCCACGGCCCTTGTTGCCACCACCGGGGCGCGTGAAATACGCCTCGGCGCCGATGTAGCCGACCGAGGTCTGCATCGGGTCCGGCTGGCGCGGCTCGCCCTTGCGGTTGCCGCCGCCATTGCCACCCGGCGTCGGCTCTTCGGTGGGGCGACCGAAGCCCGTGGTGATGCGCTTGGATCCCGACACGAAGCGCTTGTCGAAGGTCTGCTCCAGCGGGTTCGGGATGTGCAGCGGATCGTCGCCATCGCCACGCCCGCCACGCCCCCCCCCGCCGCCATGCGCCGGGCCATCCTGGCGCGGACCATCCTGACGGGGGCCACGGGGCGGGCGGTTCTGCTGGCCCGGGTTCGCGCCACCGGCCTGCGGGTTCTGGTTCTGGTTCTGGCGCGGACGATCGCCACGGTCGCCGCCATGCTGGGCGCCCTTGCCACGCGGGGCTTGCGGATCGCGCTCGGCACGGGCCTCGCCACCGCCGCGCGGACCGCGCTCGCCACGTTCGGTCCGCTCCCCACCGCGCTCTTGCCCACGGGCCTTCGGCGGCTTTGCACCCAGTCGGGGCGCATCCGGCAGCACCACGCGGGCCGGCGCCTGCTCGGGGCTGGCGAGCGTGCGGATGGTGCGCACGTCGTGCTCTTCCAGCTCCACCCACACCCCGCGCTTGAGGCCGCGCGGCAGCACCACGGTGCCATAGCGGATGCGGATGAGGCGACTCACGGCCAGACCCACCTTGTCGAAGAGCTTGCGCACCTCGCGGTTGCGGCCTTCGGTGATGACGACGCGGTACCAGCGGTTGATGCCCTCGCCACCACCGTCTTCGATGGACTTGAAGGCTGCCTTCTGCCCCTCGATGTCCACGCCATCGAGCAAGCGAGCGCGCTGCTCGGTGGACAGCGAACCCAGCACGCGCACCGCGTACTCGCGCTCCACGCCGAAGCGCGGGTGCATGAGCTGGTTGGCCAGATCGCCGGAGTTGGTGAACAGCAGCAGCCCTTCGGTGTTGATGTCCAGGCGCCCCACCGACAGCCACTTGCCCGTGTGCAGGCGGGGCAGGCGGCGAAAGACGGTGGGACGGCCTTCGGGGTCGTGGTGGGTGACGACTTCACCGACTTCCTTGTGGTACGCCAGCACGCGGGCCGGCGGCGGCGCGATGCGGACCTTGATCGGACGGCCGGCGATGCGGATCTGGTCGCCCTGGGCGATGCGCATGCCGATGTGGGCCGCTTCGCCGTTGACGGAGACCTGCCCGTCCTGGATCAGCTGCTCCATCTCGCGGCGCGAGCCGATGCCCGCCTGCGCCAAGACCTTGTGCAGCTTGGGCGCCTCGGGTTCGGGACGCAGCACGCGCTTGCCAGGGTCAGCCTGCAGCTCATCGGCGTCGGGCGTGAACTCGGTATCGTAGTCGCCGGAAATGACTTCCGCGAACAGCGTGTCGGTGTCCACCAGGTCATCGTCGTCACCGCCGCTGACGACGATGACCTCGAATTCCTCCTCCTCGCCCACCGGAGCGACGACGGCGCCGTCTTCACGGGGGCCTTGGACGCGGCGGTCCTTGCGGCGCTGGCGGTCACGCTCACGGCGGCGCGGGGTGGCGGAAGCCTCGGACGCGGCGTCCTGCGCAGATGCGTCGCCGGCGGCAGCCTCCGGAAGCGCAGCGGCGTCAGAGGGACTGGCCGGATCCACGGGGATCACGGCAGCCGCGGCGGCCACAGGGGCCACGACAGGCGCCGGGACGACCACAGCCGGCTCGACCACCACTGGCGCCTCGACGGCACCCGCCGCCGTCTTGCGGCTGCGGGAAGGCCGTGGCGCAGGGGCGGCAACCGGCGATGCCTCGGGTTCGGCCTGCAGCGCGGCCTGCGGCTCGGTCTGCACGTCGGTCACGGGGGCAGCAGCCTTGCGGGGCGCACGGGGCTTCTTGACCACGGTGACCGTCGCCTCGGCCGCCACCGGCACGGTCGCCGCGACGGTCGCCGCCGTCTTGCGGGGGGCACGACGCTTCTTCGGCGCCTCGGTGGCGTCTGCAGCGGCGTCGGCGCCAGTCTGGTCTGCGGTGTCTTGATGTTGGTTCATGCGTTCGGCCTCAGGCCTCGGGAAGAGAGTCGGGAAGAGAATCCAGGGATGGCAGTTGATCCAGGGACTTCAGGCCCAGATCGTCCAGAAATTGTCGGGTCGTCGCATACAGCGCCGGACGCCCGGGGCCCTCGCGGTGCCCGATCACCTCGATCCAGCCACGCTCTTCGAGCTGCCGGACGATCTGCGTGCTGACCGTCACGCCACGGATGTCTTCGATGTCACCACGGGTGACGGGTTGTCGGTACGCCACGATGGACAAGGTCTCCATCGTGGCGCGGGAATAGCGTGCCGGCTTGTCCGGGTAGAGCCGGTCCAGGTGTACCCGCATCTCCGGCCGGCTCTGGAAACGCCAGCCACTGGCCACGCACACCAGCTCGACGCCCCGGTCCTGCCAGTCGCGCGCCAGATCGTCCAGCAACATCCGCACGCTGTCGGCGCTCAGCATCCCGTCGAAGAGGTGCCGGAGTTCTCGCACCGACAAGGGCTGCTGCGCACAGATGAGCGCGGCTTCAAGGACGCGTCGGGCATCCCGTGTGTTCATGGATTCGTCAGGTACCTGGGCGACCCAGACAGATCCGCACGCCAGGCGGCCATCTGGAAAATTTCGCGATCGGGTGTTGGGGAGGGAGTCCGGTCCACTCCGGGACGGGACTCGCAGGACGCAGGCGCTGGGCGCGTTCCGGTTCTGACCGGATTGGACCACATTCTAGCGCCGAACGCCCAGTCCCTCAGCAACCGGCCGCGACCTGCGCCCACGCCACCGTCAGGTCCGCTGGCAATGCCGCGTCGAAGGACAGCCATTCGCCCGTGCGCGGATGGGCCAGCCCGAGGTGGGTGGCGTGCAGCGCCTGGCGCGTCACGCCCAGCACTGGCTTGCCCCCGTAGACCCCGTCGCCCAGCAGCGGATGGCCGCGCCGCGCCAGGTGGACGCGGATCTGGTGCGTGCGCCCGGTGTGCAGCTTGCAGCGCACCGCGCTCACCCGCCCAGCCTGCGGCGCCGGCCCGAAATCGCGGACACCCAGACAGGTCACGTCCGTGCGCGCCGGCTTGCCGCTGGTCACGACCGCCATCTTGATGCGCGAGACCGGATCGCGCCCGATCGGCGCCTCGATGGTGAACGGTTCCTCGTCGACCAGCCCGTGGACCAGCGCCAGGTACTCGCGCTGCACCTCGCGTGCGGCGATGGCGCGGGTCAGCGCCGTCTGGGCGAGCTGGGTCTTGGCCACGACCATCAGCCCGGAGGTGTCCTTGTCGAGCCGGTGGACGATGCCCGCCCGCGCCAGCGATGCCGCCCCCGCATGGTGCGCCAGCAGCCCGTTGAGCAGCGTGCCTGACCAGTGCCCCGCCGCCGGGTGGACCACCAGCCCCGCTGGCTTGTGGACCACCATCAGCGCATCGTCCTCGTAGACGATCTCCAGCGGGATCGGCTCGGCCCGGAAAGCGCTGCTCTGCGCGGTGGGCTGCAGCGCGACCTCGATGATCTGTCCGGCGCCCACCTTGCGCGAGGCGCTGGTCAGCACCTGCCCGGCGCTGCGCACATGGCCCGCCTCGATGAGCTGCTGCAGGTGGCTGCGCGAGAACTCCGGCGCAAGCCCGACCAGCCACTTGTCCAGCCGCAGGCCGTGCGAGACCCGGTCGACCTCGGCCTGCCGGGACTCGACTTCCGCGCCCGCGCCGGGGTCGATGTCCTCGGCCACGTCCAATGCTTCATGCTGGCCCTGGGGCCCGTTCATATAATTCACGCTCTGTTTCCCATCTTCCATCTGGCCCGATCTGCGGGTCCGACCCATGACCACCATGTTCAAGCCTTGCCCGACACCGGCCCTGCGCCTTGCTTCCCTCGTGCTCGGGGTGGCTGTGGCTTGTCAACTGGGGGGCTGTGCGACCGACCCCAAGAACGCCGACGACGGCAAGAGCATTGCCAAATTGTACGAAGAGGCCCGCGAGGAAGCCTCTGCCGGTGCCAACGACCGGGCCATCAAGCTCTACGAGCGCATCGAGGGCCGCGCCGCCGGCACCCTGCTGTCGCAGCAGGCACAGCTCGAACAGGCGTTCCTGCTCTACAAGCAGCAGGAGAAGGCGCGCGCCCTGGCCGTGGTCGAACGCTTCCTGAAGCTGCACCCGACCAGCCCGGCCGGCGACTATGCCTACTACCTGCAAGGGCTGATCAACTTCAACGACGACCTGGGCTTCTTCGGCAACCTGGCCAGGCAGGACCTGTCCGAACGCGACCAGCAAGCCTCTCGCGACGCCTACCAGAGCTTCAAGCAGCTGGTGGACCGCTACCCGGACTCGAAGTACGCGCCGGACGCCAAGGTCCGCATGAAGTACATCGTCAACGCGCTGGCCTCCTACGAGGTGCATGTGGCGCGCTACTACTACATGCGCGGCGCCTACCTGGCCGCCGCCAACCGCGCCCAGCAGGCGCTGCAGGACTTCCGCGGTGTCCCGGCGGCCGAAGAGGCGCTGTTCCTGATGGCCGCCAGCTACGACAAGCTCGGCATGGCCGCGCTGCGCGACGACGCCCAGCGCGTGCTCAAGACCAACTACCCGCGCAGCCCGTGGATCGGCCGCGGCTACGAGGACAAGGCGAGCTGGTGGCGCCTGTGGTGACGGGCCGTCTCCACGCTACACCGGCGCCACCCCGCGTGGCACGGCGTGCCCTTCGGCCAGCGTCCTGAGCCAGTCCAGCGCCTCGTCCTCCGTCCCCAGCGGTGCCATCGCCGGCAGCGCCGCCCGCAGCCGCCGCCCATAAGGCATCTGCACCAGCCGGCTGTCGCACACCACCAGCAGCCCGCGGTCGCGCTCGCTGCGGATCAACCGACCGGCGCCCTGCTTCAGCGCGATCGCCGTCTCGGGGATGAAGTAGTCGTGGAACGCATTGCCGCCTTCGGCCTCGATCTGGCGGCTACGGGCCTCCGCCAGCGGATCGTTGGGCGGCGGAAACGGCAGCTTGTCGATCAACACGCATTGCAGTGCATCCCCCGGCACGTCGATCCCCTCCCAGAAGCTGTGCGAGCCGACCAGCACCCCGCGCGGCGCCGCCAGGAACTGCGCCAGCATCGCCCGCTTCGGCGCCTCCCCTTGCACGAAGACTTGGATGCCGTCTGCAGCGAGCTGTTCACGCAGCGCAGCACCGATCTGCTGCAAGGCCCGCAGCGTCGTCGTCAGCACGAAGGTGCGACCGCCCAGCGCCAGCGCGCACCGCCCGGCCAGCGCCGCCACCGCCCCCGGATGCGCCGCCTCGCCCGGCTTGGGGAAACGCGTCGGCACAAACAGGCGGGCGTGGGCCGCGTAGTCGAAGGGGCTGCCCGCCTGCAAGGTGCGCGCCTCCTCCATGCCGACGCTGCGCGTGAACCAGCTCAGCGCCGCATCGTGGCCCAGCGTCGCCGAGGTGAAGAGCCACGCCCGGCTGCCGCCCTCGACCTGCGCCCGCAGCGTCTCGCGGATGTCGAGCGGGGCCTCGGTCAGCCGCGCCTGGTGGGCGGTCAGGTCGATCCAGCGCACATGGTCCGGCGCCGCCGGCTGCAGGAACGCCTCGGCCCGCGCCGCCAGCAGCCGCGCCCGGTCGTCCAGCTTGGCCAGATCCGGCCCGCCGTTGTCCACATGGGCGAGGTGGGTGCGCGCCTCCTGGCAGACAGCGAGCACACGCTGCAGCGCCTCGGCAAAGGCTGGCTGCGTCGCCCGCTCCTCCCAGCGCAGCCGCACGGCCCCGCGCAGCGGCCCGGCACTCGCCAGCCGCAGCTCCCGCGCCGCCAGCTCGCAGCGGGCCGCCAGCTCCGTCCACGGACCGAAGCCACGGGCCTCCGTCAGCCCGATGGCCAGCAGGTCACGGCTGAAGTCCAGCAACTGGCTGGTGCCGAGCAGCTTGCCCAGGAACTGCACGCCGGCCTCGTTGAGCTGGTGCGCCTCGTCGAAGACCACGGCGTCCACCGTGGGCAGCAGCTCGGCCATCCCGGTGTCCTTGAGCGCCATGTCGGCGAAGAACAGGTGGTGGTTGACGACCACGATGTCGGCCTGCAACGCCAGCCGCCGCGCCTGCACGACGTGGCACTGTCGGAATTTCGGGCATTCGCTGCCGAGGCAGTTCTCGCGGCTGGACGTGACCAGCGGAATCACCGGCGAGCGTTCGTCCAGGGTGTCGAGTTCGGCCAGATCGCCGCTGCGGGTGCTCTGCGCCCAGACCTCGATGCGGGCGAGCTGGCGCAGGGTCTGCGGGTTGGGCCAGTCCTGGGCGTGGCGGGCCTGCTCCATGCGGTGCAGGCACAGGTAGGCGCCCCGTCCCTTGAGCAGCGCGATCTGGACCGGCAAGCCGAAGATGCGCATCAAACCCGGCAGATCGCGCAGGAAGAGCTGGTCTTGCAGGCTCTTGGTGGCCGTGCTGACCATCGCACGCAGGCCCGACAGCAGCAGCGGCACCAGGTAGGCATAGGTCTTGCCCACCCCCGTGCCCGCCTCGGCCACCAGCACGCTGCGCGACTCCAGCGTCTCGGCCACCGCGTCAGCCAGCGTGGTCTGGACCTCGCGGGGCTGGAAGCGCGGCGCGGCGCGGGCCAGGTCTCCCTCGGCCGCGAAGGCGCGGGCCACTTCATCGCGCAAGGCAGATCGTGCGCGGATTGCCGGTATTGGCGCTGGCATTTGCATCATCGGCCGGAAATGGGGGGTGAACCGTTTATAGTTTTCGCCATGACACCGGACTCCCCTGGATATCGATTATTGGCGGCCACAGGCATTGACCGCGGTGATCGACTGTATCAACAAGATCAGGTGGAGGTCTTCACGCACCCCCGCGCTGACGGTTGCCTGCTCGCGATCCTGGCCGACGGCATGGGCGGCAAGAGCGGTGGGCGCAAGGCGGCCGACCAGGTGCTGCTGATCGCCCGCCAGCTGTTCGAGCGGTTCGCGCCGGCCAAGGACTCCGCGTCCGAGCTGCTGCGCAAGATCGTGCTCGAATCGCACCTCATGATCAAGCTGACCGCGATCACCTCCGAGCAGGAGCCGCACAGCACGCTGGCCGCCTTCCTCATCCTGCCCAACCGCGAGTGCCACATCATCCACGCGGGCGACTCGCGGGTATACACCTTCCGCGGCTCGAACATGATGACGCGCACCTTCGATCACTCGCTGGTGCAGCGCATGGTGGAAGACGGCGAGATCGACGAGGAAGAGGCCAACGACCACCCGCACGCCCACCTGCTGACCGGCTGCCTCGGCGCCGACGAAGACCCGCCGATCACGCTGGCCCGGCTGGACCGGCTGGAGACGGGGGACTCGCTGCTGGTGTGCAGCGACGGGCTGTGGCACTACTTCACCAGCCGCGAGCTGGGCACCATCGTCAACGCGCTCAAGCCGCGTGACGCCAGCAAGATGCTGATCAGCAAGGCGCGCCAGCGGGCCCGCGGCGGCGGCGACAACCTCTCGCTCGCCCTCGTTCGGCTCGACACGCTGGGCTGAGACTGCTACGGTCGAGGTTCAGGTCAGCGACGTGTCCACGTCGCGCCGCTCCAGCGCCAGGAACTCCTCGGACTGCATCTCGGTCAGCCGCGACACCGTGCGGGGAAACTCGTGCGACATCGGGCCTTCGGTGTAGAGCTGCTCCGGCGGCACGGCGGCTGACAGGATCAGCTTGACGCGCCGGTCGTAGAGCACGTCGATCAGCCAGGTGAAGCGCCGTGCCTCGGACGCCAGCCGCGGCGGCATCATCGGCACGTCCGACAGCAGCAGCGTGTGGAACTGCGTGGCCAGCTCCAGGTAGTCGTTCTGCGAGCGTGGGCCGCCGCAGAGCTGCTTGAAATCGAACCACACCACCCCGCCCGCCTTGCGCCGCGCCTGGATCGTGCGGCTCTCGATGCGCAGCTCGGGGGACTCGTCCTTGACCTCGGCCAGCTCGTCGAACGCCTGCGTCATCGCGGCGTCGGCCTGCGCACCCAGCGGCGTGTGGTAGAGCTGGACGTGCTGCAGCGTGCGGCGCCGGTAGTCGGTGCCGTTGTCCACGTTGATGACTTCGAGCTTGGCTTTCAACAGCTCGATCGCCGGCAGGATGCGGTCGCGGTGCAGGCCGTTCGGGTACAGCCCGTCCGGGTGGAAGTTCGACGTGGTGATGATCGACACGCGGTTGGCGTACATCGCGTCGAGCAGCCGGTGCAGGATCATCGCGTCGGTGACATCCGCGACGTGGAACTCGTCGAAGCAGATCAGCCGGAAGCGCCGCCCGATGCGCTTGCCCAGCTCGTCCAGCGGGTTGGCGATGCCCTTGAGTTCCTGCAGCTCGCGGTGGACTTCGCGCATGAACTCGTGGAAATGCAGCCGTGTCTTGCGCTGCAGCGGCACGGCCTGGAAGAAGCTGTCCATCAGGAAGCTTTTCCCGCGCCCCACCCCGCCGTGCATGTAGACACCGCGCGGCAGCGGCGGACGGATGAGCGCCTTGGTCAGCGCATTGCTGCGGCGTGACTTGTAGGCGATCCATTCGTCCTGGCAACGCTGCAAGGCGGCCACGGCACGCAACTGGGCCGGATCGGCCTGGTAGCCGCGTTCGGCCAAGGTCTGGTGGTAGATCTCGGTGACGGTGGGCATGGCAGGTCGATCCGTTCAGTCTGCTCAGAAGTTCAGCGTGCGCTTGTCCACGGCCAGCGCCGCTTCCTTGGTGGCCTCCGACAGCGAGGGATGCGCGTGGCAGATGCGGGCAATGTCCTCGGCCGAAGCCTTGAACTCCATCGCCACGACGGCTTCCGAAATCAGCTCGGATGCCATCGGGCCGACGATGTGGACGCCCAGGATCTCGTCGGTCGTGGCGTCGGCCAGGAACTTGACGAAGCCGGTGGTGTCCCCCAGCGCACGGGCGCGGCCGTTGGCCAGGAAGGGGAACTGGCCTGCCTTGTACGCGACGCCGTCCGCCTTGAGCTGCTGCTCGGTGCGGCCGACCCAGGCGATTTCCGGGCTGGTGTAGATCACCCAGGGGATGGTCGCGAAGTTGACGTGGCCATGCTGACCGGCGATGCGCTCGGCGACGGCAACGCCCTCTTCTTCCGCCTTGTGCGCCAGCATCGGGCCGCGCACCACATCACCGACCGCCCACACGCCCGGCAGGTTGGTCTTGCAATCGCCGTCCACGACCACCATGCCGCGATCGTCCAGAGCCAGACCGACCGCTTCCGGGTTCAGGCCGATGGTGTTGGCGACGCGGCCGATCGACACGATCAGCTTGTCCACCGCCAGCGTCTGCTCCACGCCCTTGGCATCGGCGAAGGACACGACCACGCCCTCGCCCGACGCATCGACCTTGGAGATCTTCACGCCGAACTCGAACTTCAGGCCCTGCTTCTTGAACGCCTTCAGGGCTTCCTTGGCCACGCCTTCGTCGGCAGCGCCCAGGAAACCGGGCATCGCCTCCAGGATGGTGACTTCCGCACCCAGGCGGCGCCAGACCGAACCCATCTCCAGCCCGATCACGCCCGAACCGATCACGCCCAGCGTGGCCGGCACCGCACCCAAGCGCAGCGCGCCATCGTTCGACAGGATCTTGTCCTCGTCGAACGCGGCACCCGGCAGCGCACGGGCGTTGGAGCCGGTCGCGACGATGACGTTCTTGGCCGTCAGCACCTCGTTGGCAGCGCCGGCGACGTTGATTTCATAGCCACCCTCGACCGCCTTGGCGAACGAACCACGGCCGTGGAAGAAGCTGACCTTGTTCTTCTTCAGCAGGAACAGGATGCCGTCGTTGTTCTGTTTCACGACGGTGTTCTTGCGGCCGACCATCCTGGCCACGTCCATCTTCAGGTTGTCCAGGCTGATGCCGTGGTCGTTGAAGTGGTGGGCGGCGTGGTCGAAATGCTCCGACGACTGCAGCAGGGCCTTGGACGGGATGCAGCCGACGTTGGTGCAGGTGCCGCCGGGGGCCGGGCCACCCTTGTCGTTCTTCCACTCGTCGATGCAGGCGACCTGGAAACCCAGTTGCGCTGCGCGGATCGCGGCGATGTAGCCACCGGGGCCGCCGCCGATGACGACGACATCAAATTGCTTGGACATGGTGAATTCCTGAATCCTGAAAACTGGGCGAACTTGGCAAAACGCCCCCGAAGGGGCGCTTGCGACTGACGCGGTGTCGATCGAGGGTCGATCAGATGTCGAACAGCAGGCGGGCCGGGTCTTCCAGCGCGTCCTTCATCGTCACCAGACCCAGGACGGCTTCGCGGCCGTCGATGATGCGGTGGTCGTAGGACATGGCGAGGTAGTTGATCGGGCGCACCACGACCTGGCCGTTCTCGACCACCGCGCGGTCCTTGGTCGCGTGAACGCCCAGGATGGCCGACTGCGGCGGGTTGATGATCGGCGTGGACAGCATGGAGCCGAAGGTGCCGCCGTTCGAGATCGAGAACGTGCCGCCCGTCAGATCGTCCATCGAGATCTTGCCTTCCTTGGCCTTCTTGCCAAACTCGGCGATCTTCAGCTCGATGTCGGCGAAGCTCATCTGGTCGGCGTTGCGCAGGATCGGCACCACCAGACCACGCGGCGTGCCGACGGCGATGCCGATGTCGAAGTAGCCGTGGTAGACGATGTCATTGCCGTCCACCGAGGCGTTCAGCACCGGGAACTTCTTCAGCGCGGCCACGGCAGCCTTGACGAAGAACGACATGAAGCCGAGCTTGATGCCGTGCTCCTTCTCGAACTTGTCCTGGAACCGCTTGCGCATGTCCATGACCGGCGCCATGTTCACTTCGTTGAACGTGGTCAGGATGGCGTTCTGCGACTGCGACTGCAGCAGGCGCTCGGCCACGCGGGCACGCAGGCGGCTCATCGGCACGCGCTGTTCCGAGCGGTCACCCAGGCTCACCGGAGCGGCAACGGCCACAGCCGGCAGCGGCTTGGCAGCCACCGGAGCCGCCACTGGGGCAGGAGCGGCCTTGGCACCGGCAGCCACGGCGCCGAGCACGTCGCCCTTGGTGACGCGACCGTCCTTGCCGGAGCCGGCAACATCGCGCACGCTCAGGCCGTTGTCAGCCAGCAGCTTGGCAGCGGCCGGCATGGCGACATCGCCCTTGCTGGCGGCAGCGGCCGGAGCGGCGGCAACCACAGCAGCGGCAGGAGCGGCGGCCACAACGGCCCCCTTGCCTTCGGTGTCGATCCGGGCGATCACCTGTTCGCTGGCGACGGTACCGCCGTCACCCACGACCAGCTCGACCAGCACGCCCGCAGCCGGTGCCGGCACTTCGAGCACGACCTTGTCGGTCTCGATCTCGATGAGGATTTCATCGATCGCCACGGTATCACCGGGCTTCTTCTTCCACTGCAGCATGGTCGCTTCCGCAACCGACTCGGACAACTGGGGGACTTTGATTTCTACGATGGTCATGGTGGTTCGAATCTTGTGAAGTTAGCGAGGAGAGGCCGCGGGGGTGCGGCCTCCGGTCCAGGTCACTTGTTCAGCACGAAGCCCTTGAGCTTGGCGAATGCCTGGTCGAGCAGCGCCTTCTGCTGCTCCTGGTGCAGGTGGGCGTAACCGACGGCGGGGGAGGCAGAAGCAGCACGACCGGCGTAGCCGAGACGCTGGCCTTCCTGCATGTTCTCGTGGATCTGGTGCTGCACGAAGAACCAGGCGCCCTGGTTCTGCGGCTCGTCCTGGCACCACACGAGGTCCGTCACGTTCGGGTACTTCTTCAGCTCGTTGGCAAACGCCTTGTGCGGGAAGGGGTAGAGCTGCTCGACGCGGACGATCACCACGTCATTGGCTTTCTTCTCTTCGCGCTTCTTGACCAGGTCGTAGTAGACCTTGCCCGAACAGGCGATCACGCGCTTGACCTTGTCGGCCACGATCTCGGCCTTCTGCTCGCCGATCACGGTGCGGAACTCGCCCTTGGTGAACTCGCTCACCGGGGAGGTCGCGTCCTTGTTGCGCAGCAGGGATTTCGGCGTGAACAGCACCAGCGGCTTGCGCAGCGGACGCACCATCTGGCGGCGCAGGACATGGAAGATCTGGCTGGCCGTGGTCGGCTGCACGATCTGCATGTTGGCGTCGGCGGCGAGCTGCATGAACCGCTCCAGGCGGGCCGAGGAGTGCTCCGGACCCTGGCCTTCGTAGCCGTGCGGCAGCATCAGCGTCAGGCCGTTGACGCGACCCCACTTCACCTCGCCCGAGGCGATGAACTGGTCGATCACCACCTGCGCGCCGTTGGCGAAGTCGCCGAACTGGGCTTCCCAGATGGTCAGCGTGTTGGGTTCGGCGGCGGCGTAGCCATACTCGAAACCCAGCACCGCCTCTTCCGACAGGATCGAGTCGATGACGGTGAAGGTGGCCTGGTTGTCGGCGACGTGCTGCGCGGGGATGTAGGTGCCTTCGTCCCACTTCTCGCGCTTCTGGTCATGGACCACGGCGTGGCGGTGCGTGAACGTGCCACGGCCGCAGTCCTCGCCCGACAGGCGCACCGGATAACCAGCAGCGACCAGCGACGCGAACGCCATGTGCTCGCCCATGCCCCAATCGACATTGACCTCGCCACGGCCCATCGCGGCGCGGTCGTCATAGACCTTCTTGACCAGCGGGTGCGGGTTGACGCTCGCCGGAATGGTGGTCAGGCGGGCGGCCAGGCGCTTCCACTCGGTCAGCGGGATGGCGGTGTCGGCGGCGTCGGTCCACTTCTTGCCGAGGAACGGCGACCAGTCCACCGCGTACTTGCTCTTGAAGTTGCTGATGACGGGGTCGATGGTGTGGCGGCCGGCGTCCATGGCGGCCCGGTAGGCCTTGACCATGTCGTCGCCCAGCGTCTCGCCCAGACCTTGCGTGGCCAGCTTGTCGGCATAGAGCTTGCGGGTGCCGGGATGCGCGCTGATCTTCTTGTACATCAGCGGCTGGGTCAGGCTCGGCGTGTCCTGCTCGTTGTGGCCCAGCTTGCGGAAGCAGATCACGTCCACCACGATGTCCTTGCGGAAGGTCATGCGGTAGTCGAGCGCGAGCTGCGTGGCCAGCACGACCGCTTCCGGATCGTCACCGTTCACATGCAGCACCGGCGCCTCGATCATCTTGACGATGTCGGTGCAGTACAGCGTCGAGCGCAGGTCGCGCGGATCGGACGTGGTGAAGCCGATCTGGTTGTTGATGATGATGTGGACCGTGCCGCCCGTCGAGTAGCCACGGGTGGCCGCGAGCATCAGGGTTTCCTGGTTCACGCCCTGGCCGCCGAAGGCCGAGTCGCCGTGGACCAGCACCGGCAGCACCTGCGCACCGGTCTTGTCCTCGCGCCGGTCCTGACGGGCACGCACCGACCCTTCGACCACCGGGTTGACGATTTCGAGGTGCGACGGGTTGAACGCCAGGCTCAGGTGAACCGCGCCGCCGGGGGTCGAGATGTCGGAGCTGAAGCCCTGGTGGTACTTCACGTCGCCGGCCGGCAGGTCTTCCGGGGCGGTGTGGTCGAACTCGGCGAACAGATCCTTGGGCATCTTGCCCAGGGTGTTGACGAGCACGTTCAGACGGCCGCGGTGGGCCATGCCGATGACGATTTCCTGCACGCCCTTCTCGCCGGCGCACTGCACCAGCTCGTCCATCGCGGCGATGAAGCTCTCGCCACCTTCCAGCGAAAAACGCTTCTGGCCGACGTACTTGGTGTGGAGGAAACGCTCCAGACCTTCCGCAGCGGTCAGGCGGTCAAGGATGTGCTTCTTCTTGTCCGCGTCGAAGGTGGGCTTGCTGCGGATCGACTCCAGGCGCTCCTGCCACCACCGCTTCTCGGTCGGCTCGGTGATGTGCATGATCTCCGCGCCGAGCGTGCCGCAGTAGGTCTCGCGCAGGGCCTGCACGATCTCGCGCAAGGTCATGCTGTCGGCCTTGGTGAAATACGTGTTCGTGGCCGAGAACGTGATGTCCATGTCGGACTCGACCAGGTCGTAGAACGCCGGTTCGAGTTCGGGGATCTTGGGACGCTCGGTGCGCTTGAGCGGATCCAGGTCGGCCCAGCGCGAACCGAGCGAGCGGTAGGCGGCGATCAGGGACTGGACGTGGACCTGCTTGCGGGCGATGGCCAGATCGGTCTCGCTGGCCTTGTGGGCGAAGGCGTTGGCCTTGGCACGCTGGGCGAAGGATTCGATGACCGGCGCGTGGGCCACGTCGCGGCTGTCGGAGCCATCGACCGCAGGCACATGCTGGAGGGCGTCGAAGTAGTCGCGCCAGTTGTCCGGGACCGAGCCCGGATTGTCGAGGTACGCCTCGTACATTTCTTCGACATACGGGGCATTGCCGCCGAAGAGGTACGAGTTCGACCTGTGTTGCTGCATCATATTTCGCTCACCTTGCGCCCTGGTATCCGGGGCTCCGATGGGTTGGACAACCTTCCGCGACTCGGCTAAACCGATTGGCGGATCGCGACCCGCCTTAGCTGTTGCCAGGAAAGGGGACGGGAAGGACCTAAAAAGTCAAGCCTATGACTGTAGCACCGGCGTGCGGCAGGTCTGGCGTGTCTGTCGTCATGGCACGGTGCTCCTCGTCATGGTGTTGCAAATCCGCTCACTGGCGCGCAAATGGCGCGGCCAGAGGCTCCCCCACGAACACGCCCTGCTGCGGCCAGGCCACGCTCTTCCAGTAGGCTTCGAGCGCGGTGCTGCCTTGCAGGTAATGCAGCAGCAGGATTTGCGGATGCGGGAACTTCTGCAGATGGTTGCACGGTTCGCTGACAGTTCCATAACTGGCCGTGACACCCGCATCCAGCCAATCGAGCACCGTGCTCTGCCCGCCCGAGCGGTCGAGCACGCCGCCGAACGAGGTCAGGTGGTCGGCCAGCGCGCCGGGCACCCAGTCGATGGTGTCGGCGCCCTGGAACTGCGCCACGCCGGTCTGCACCAGCACGACCCGGTCGGTCTCGCGTGGCAGATCGCCCTCGCCCAGCCGGTTGTCCAGCCCGATGCGGCGCTGCAGCCCCGGCGGAGGAAAGAGCGCCGAGCGCACGCTGCGCACGCTGTCGGTGGTCGTCATGAAGTGGGCCTGCACGGGTGCGGCACCCACCCGCCCGAGCGTGTGGTCCGCCGCGACCCCGCGGTCGATGAGCCGGCGCACGCGCTCCAGGTCCGACCCGGCCAGCAGCATCGACGGCCGCACGCCCAGATCCTTGTACGGCATGGCCGTGGCGGAGTTGAACAGCGGCGACGGCGCGCGCCGGCCGCACAGCTGCTGGCAGCCCTGCGGATCAAACCCGAGCGTCACGGCGGAGGTGATCGACTGGCACTCGACCGCGAAGGGCTGCGTCCAGGCCAGCGCAAGCGCCTGCACGCTGGGGCCGAACTGCTCGTCGATGCGCCGACGCAGGCGCTCCAGGTCAGCGGGACTCAGCCGGGGCTGCAGCGGCAGCTCGACCCGCAGCACCTGCCCTTCGGGGATGCCCCGGGCGCGGCGGTAATGTTCGCCGACCTCGACCGAGACCGGGTCGGCGGTGTTGATCACCAGCCCCAGATCGCTGGCGCGCAGACGCCCGATGACCCGCGGCACCCGCACCAGCAGCCGGGCGCGGTTCGCGGCAGGTCCGCTGGCGGCCACGGCCTGCACGCCGCTGGCGCTCGGTGCGACCGGATCCTGTGCCTGGGCACCTACCCCAGGAGCGCACCACGCCAGCCCCAATCCCGCCGCGATCCTGCGCAGCACGCGCCAAACGGGTTTCGCCATGTAAAAATAAGTTCCGAATTTCAAACGAGTCACCATGACGAAAAAGGACAGCTCCAGCCAGACACCGGCCATTCAGGTCATGGACCGCATGTTCACCCTGCTGAACGTGCTGGCCGCACACCAGGATCCTGTCTCGCTGAAGGTGATCAGCGAGCAGACGGGTCTGCACCCGTCGACCGCGCACCGGATATTGAACGATCTGGCCATTGGTCGCTTCGTCGATCGTCCAGAAGCGGGAAGTTATCGCCTCGGGATGCGACTTCTTGAACTCGGCAATCTCGTCAAGGCACGACTGGATGTGCGCGACGCGGCGCTCGGCCCCATGCGCGAGCTGCACAAGCTGACCCACCAGCCGGTGAACCTCTCGGTGCGCCAGGGCGACGAGATCGTCTACATCGAGCGCACCTACTCCGAACGTTCGGGCATGCAGGTGGTGCGGGCGGTCGGCGGTCGGGCGCCGCTGCACCTGACCTCGGTGGGCAAGCTGTTCCTGGCCCACGACGATCCGCAGCGCGTGCGCGCCTACGCCACGCGCACGGGACTGGCCGGCCACACCCGCAACAGCATCACCGATCCTGCGCTGCTGGAGCGCGAACTCGCCCGCGTGCGCCAGACCGAAATCGCGCGCGACAACGAGGAACTCGAACTCGGTGTGCGGTGCATGGCCGCGGGCATCCACGACGACCAGGGCCGGTTGATTGCCGGCCTCTCGATCTCCGCGCCGGCGGATCGTCTGGAGGAGAGCTGGTGCGAGCGCCTGCGGGACACGGCCTCGGCCATCTCCACGGCGCTGGGCCACCATCTGCCCTGATCTGCCCTGGGCCTGCGCGCCGCCAGCTCAGGAGACCGAGGCCGGACCCGTCGTGGCGCGGCCTGGCAGGTGCCGTACCGGGCGCACACCCTCCGCCGACTCCAGCCAGCGGCGCACCCGCTCGGCATCGCCCAGGCGCGAATACTTGCCGGTCGAATCCAGGAACACCAGGATGAGCTGCCGTCCAGCCAGCCGCGCCTGCATGACCAGGCAGCGCCCGGCTTCGACGATGTAGCCGGTCTTCTGCAGCCCGATCTCCCAGGTGGGATTGAGGACCAGCTTGTTGGTGTTGTGGAACTGGACCGTGCGGTGCCCCAGCGCCACGGCCAGCTCCGGCGAGGTCGACAGCTCGCGCAGCAGCGGGTACTGGTAAGCCGCCTTGACCAGGCGGGCCAGATCGGACGCACTGGACTGGTTGTCGCTCGACAACCCGGTCGGCTCGACGAACCGGGTCGTGGTCATGCCCAGGCTGGCGGCCTTGCGGTTCATCGCCGCGACAAACGCCGGCAGCCCGCCGGGATGGTGGCGGCCCAGCGCATTGGCGGCGCGGTTTTCCGACGACATCAGCGCCAGGTGCAGCAGCTCGCCCCGGCTGAGTTCGGAGCCCACCACCAGACGCGAGCGGCTGCCCTTCTCGGTGTCGATGTCGTCCTCGGTCACTTGCAGCAGATCGGCCATGGCTGCCCTGGACTCGACCACCACCAGCGCCGTCATCAGCTTGGTCAGCGAGGCAATCGGCAGGACCGCCTGCGAGTTCTTGCTGAACAGCACTTCGGAGGTGTCCTGGTCGACCACCAGCGCGACACTGGACTTCAGGTCCAGCGGATCGCGCACGGCGTGCAGCCCGCCCGCCTCGCCGAAGGACAGCCGGGGCGGCTCGGCCGCGACCGCCGCCCGCGCCACCACCCGGCGCGCCGACTTGCCGCGCTTGTCGCCCCCCCGGAGCACGGTCACCCGCTTGGCGGGCACGGCCGCCTTGCGCACGGAAGCTGCCGCCGACACCGCCTTGCTGGCCCGCGGCGCGGCACTGGCGGCGCCGGACCACGCCACACAAATCCCCAGCAACAACGCCGCCCACCGCGACACGGCCCGCACCCGACACTGCTTGTTTTGTTTCACAAAATACCTTTGGATACCGTACGACAGGAAACCGACTGATTTCAGTCTAGGTTAAGCATTCCTGCTTCCACAAGACCGACAAGCGTCGATCATTTTCAGTTTCGTCCCCCTGTTCGCACGATCTCCTCATCAACCCTGCGCAGCCACCCGCTCCGCCTTGCTGTGCAGCTTGTTCAAGGCCGCCAGATAGGCCTTGGCCGACGCCACCACGATGTCAGGATCCGCGCCAACGCCGTTGACGACACGGCCGCCATGTTGAAGGCGAACCGTGACCTCGCCTTGCGACTCGGTGCTGCCGGACGTGATGGCATTCACGGAATACAGCAGCAGTTCGGCCCCTGTGGCGAGCTTGGACTCGATGGCCTTGAGGCTGGCATCGACCGGACCGTTGCCGTCGGATTCGGCGTGGTACTCGGTCACACCTGCGGCAAAGGCCACCTTGGCGTGCGGCCGCTCCCCCATCTCGGATTGCTGCGACAGGGCGAGCAGGCGGTAATGCTCCACCTCGGCGCTGACGCTTTCGTCGTTGACCAGCGCGAGGATGTCCTCGTCGAAGATCTCGCTCTTGCGGTCGGCCAGATCCTTGAACTTCATGAATGCCGTGTTCACCTCGGCCTCGGAATCCAGCGAGATGCCCAGATCCTGCAGGCGCTGCTTGAAGGCATTGCGGCCCGAGAGCTTGCCCAGCACGATCTTGTTGGCGGCCCAGCCCACGTCCTCGGCGCGCATGATCTCGTAGGTGTCGCGCGCCTTGAGCACGCCGTCCTGGTGGATGCCGGACGCATGGGCAAACGCATTGGCACCGACGACGGCCTTGTTGGGCTGCACGACAAAACCGGTGGTCTGCGCGACCATGCGCGAGGCCGGCACGATCTGCGTCGCATCAATGCGCAGGTCGAGGTTGAAGTAATCGCGGCGGGTCTTCACCGCCATCACGATCTCTTCGAGCGAGCAGTTGCCCGCCCGCTCGCCCAAGCCGTTGATGGTGCATTCGACCTGCCGTGCCCCGCCGATCTTCACGCCGGCCAGCGAGTTCGCCACCGCCATGCCCAGGTCGTTGTGGCAGTGCACCGACCAGATCGCCTTGTCCGAGTTCGGCACGCGCTCGCGCAGATCGCGGATGAAGTTGCCGTACAGCTCCGGAATCGCATAGCCGACCGTGTCCGGGATGTTCAGCGTCGTGGCGCCCTCCTCGATCACGGCCTCCAGCACGCGGCAGAGGAAGTCCGGATCCGAGCGGTAGCCGTCTTCCGGCGAGAACTCGATGTCCGCGCACAGGTTGCGGGCGAAGCGCACCGACATGCGCGCCTGCTGCAGCACTTCTTCCGGCGTCATGCGCAGCTTCTTCTCCATGTGGAGCGCGCTGGTGGCGATGAAGGTGTGGATGCGCGCACGGTTGGCACCGCGCAGCGCCTCGGCGGCGCGGGCGATGTCGCGGTCGTTGGCGCGGGCCAGCGAGCACACGGTGGAGTCCTTGATCATGTCGGCGATGGCCTTGACCGCCTCGAAGTCGCCGTTGGACGACGCCGCGAAGCCCGCTTCGATCACGTCGACCTTCAGCCGCTCCAGCTGCCGGGCGATGCGCAGCTTCTCGTCGCGGGTCATCGAGGCGCCGGGCGACTGCTCGCCATCGCGCAAGGTGGTGTCAAAAATGATCAGTTTGTCGCTCATCGTCATCTCCGTTGAAAGGAACACACCAACGCTGCTGCTGGAACACTGCAATCCCGAGGGACAAAAGAAAACGGCCCGCAGCGTTGTGCCATGCGGGCCGTCGATCCAGAAAGGGGGTACGGTTTCGTACAGGTGTGACTGGTCAGCGCGCCCGGGGCACTTCGGTTAGAAGCAGCGGTAGGGAAAAAGCGCCGAAAGTCATGCAGGCACTATAGCACGGCCGGCTCGGGCTGCGGACGGGACCACTCAGCGGTGCAGACCTTCCTCGTCAGGCTCATAGGTCGAGGTGGCGATCACGCTGACCGGCTTGCCACGCGACTTGCGCAGACCGTAGACGACATAGCCCGAGAGGCCATACACCACGAACACCCCGAACAGCACCAGCGGCGGGTGGTAGGTGATCACCGCGATGCCCAGCGCGATCGCCACGATCACGATGAACGGCACCGACCGCTTGAAGCTCACGTCCTTGAAGCTGTAGAACGGCACGTTCGTGACCATCGTCAGGCCGGCAAACAAGGTCAGCGCAAACGCGGTCCAGGTCAGCCAGGCGATGTCCCGCACCCCCTTGTAGCCCATGTCGTCCATCACCCAGATCAGGCCGGTCACCAGCGCCGCCGCCGCCGGGCTGGGCAGACCCTGGAAGAAACGCTTGTCGACCACGCCGATGTTGGTGTTGAAACGCGCCAATCGCAGGGCCGCCCCGGCGCAATAGACAAACGCAGCCAGCCAGCCCAGCTTGCCGAGGCCGCGCAGCGCCCATTCGTAGACGATGAGCGCAGGCGCCGCACCAAAGGACACCATGTCGGCCAGACTGTCCATCTGCTCGCCGAACGCGCTTTGGGTATTGGTCATGCGGGCCACGCGGCCATCCAGGCTGTCGAGCACCATGGCGCAGAACACACCGATCGCCGCCTGGTCAAAGCGCCCGTTCATCGCCATCACGACGGCGTAGAAGCCACCGAACAGACCTGCCAGCGTGAACAGGTTGGGCAAGATGTAGATGCCCTTGCGGCGGGGACGGCTTGGCACCGGACCATCCAGATCATCAAGGGGGTCAGGACGGTGGGGCGTTGTGGATTCGTTCATGCCACCGATTATCGCGAAGCGCGGGCACGCACGTGCATTCCAGACGCTGTCGATCACGCCGAAGGCCGGAGATCCGTTGGTCCGGCCGACGTGCGGCCAAAAAAAAGCAGCGCCGAAGCGCTGCCTTGCACTGCTGCGGCGCTCGCTCAGTTGCGGCTCTTGTCCACCAGCTTGTTGGCCTTGATCCAGGGCATCATGTCGCGCAGCTTGGCGCCGACGACCTCGATCTGGTGCTCTTCGGTCAGGCGGCGGCGGCTGATCAGCGTCGGGGCGCCGGCCTTGTTCTCCAGGATGAAGGACTTGGCGTATTCGCCGGTCTGGATGTCCTTCAGGCACTGGCGCATGGCCTTCTTGGTCTCTTCGGTCACGACACGCGGGCCGGTGACGTACTCGCCGTACTCGGCGTTGTTCGAGATCGAGTAGTTCATGTTGGCGATGCCGCCTTCGTAGATCAGGTCCACGATCAGCTTCAGCTCGTGCAGGCACTCGAAGTACGCCATTTCGGGCGCGTAGCCGGCTTCCACCAGCGTCTCGAAACCGGCCTTGATCAGCTCGACGGCACCGCCGCACAGGACCGCCTGTTCGCCGAACAGGTCGGTTTCGGTCTCTTCGCGGAAGTTGGTCTCGATGATGCCGGCCTTGCCGCCGCCGTTGGCGGTGGCGTAGCTGAGGGCCAGGTCACGCGCCTTGCCGGTCTTGTCGGCGTAGACGGCGATCAGGTGCGGCACGCCGCCACCTTGCACGTAGGTGCCGCGCACGGTGTGGCCCGGCGCCTTCGGAGCGACCATCCACACGTCGATGTCGGCGCGCGGCACGACCTGGCCGTAGTGGACGTTGAAGCCGTGGGCGAAGGCCAGCGAAGCGCCTTCCTTCATGTTCGGGCCGACTTCGGCGTTGTAGACCGTGGCGATCTGCTCGTCGGGCAGCAGGATCATGACCACGTCGGCGTCGCGCACGGCGTCGGCGATCTCGGCGACCTTCAGGCCAGCCTTTTCCGCCTTGGACCACGAGGCGCCGCCCTTGCGCAGGCCGACCGTGACCTTGACGCCCGAGTCGTTCAGGTTCTGGGCGTGGGCATGGCCTTGCGAGCCGTAGCCGATGATGGTGACGTTCTTGCCCTTGATCAGGGAGAGGTCGGCATCCTTGTCGTAGTAAACCTTCATGGGAATTCCGTTCTGAATCTGTAGCGGTTATCGCTGTGGGAGCTGTAGCGGGGATCGATCAAACACGCAGGATGCGCTCACCGCGCCCGATCCCGCTGGTACCGGTGCGCACGGTTTCTAGGATGGCGGTGCGGTCCACCGCCTGGATGAAGGCATCGAGCTTCTCGGAGTCACCCGTCAGCTCGATGGTGTAGCTCTTGTCGGTCACGTCGATGATGCGGCCGCGGAAGATGTCGGCCAGCCGCATCATCTCCTCGCGTTCCTTGCCGACGGCACGCACCTTGATGAGCATCAGCTCGCGGGCGCTGAAGCTGCCTTCGGTCAGGTCCACCACCTTCACCACCTCGATCAGGCGGTTCAGGTGCTTGGTGATCTGCTCGATGACCTCGTCGGAGCCGCTGGTGACGATGGTCATGCGCGACAGCGAAGCGTCTTCCGTCGGGGCGACCGTCAGGCTCTCGATGTTGTAGCCACGGGCCGAGAACAGGCCGACCACGCGCGACAGCGCACCGGCTTCGTTCTCCAGCAGGAGGGCAATGATGTGTTTCATGTCGTTCTCCTGGGCGGGGTCACAGGTCTTCGGAGCCGAGCAGCATCTCGCTGATGCCCTTGCCCGCCTGCACCATCGGCCAGACGTTTTCCGTCTGGTCGGTGCGCACGTCGAGGAACACGGTGCGGTCCTTCAGGCGGATCAGCTCCTTCAGGGCCGGCTCGACCTCGGAGGGCTTCTCGATCTTGATGCCGACGTGGCCGTAGGCTTCCGCCAGCTTCACGAAGTCGGGCAGCGCGTCCATGTAGCTGTGCGAGTAGCGGCGACCGTAGTCGAGCTGCTGCCACTGCCGCACCATGCCGAGGTAGCGGTTGTTCAGGCTGATGACCTTGACCGCCGTCTGGTACTGCTGGCAGGTGGACAGCTCCTGGATGCACATCTGGATCGAGCCTTCGCCGGTGATGCAGAACACGTCCGATTCCGGCTTGGCGAGCTTGATGCCCATCGCATACGGCAGGCCCACGCCCATCGTGCCCAGGCCCCCGGAGTTGATCCAGCGGCGCGGTTCGTCGAAGCCGAAATACTGCGCCGCCCACATCTGGTGCTGGCCCACGTCGGAGGTGATGTAGGTGTCGCGGCCCCGGGTCAGGTTCCACAGCGTCTCGACGACGTACTGCGGCTTGATGACCTCGTCGGAGTGCTTGTACTTCAGACACTCGCGACCGCGCCATTCGTTGATCTGCGACCACCAGGCGTTCATCGCGGCCGGCTCGGCGCGCTGCTGGTGCTCGCGGATCTGGGCGATGAGTTCCTGCAGCACGTCCTTCACGTCGCCGACGATGGGGATGTCCACCTTGACGCGCTTGGAGATCGACGACGGGTCGATGTCGATGTGGATGATCTTGCGCTCGACCGAGGCGAAGTGCTTCGGGTTGCCGATCACGCGGTCATCGAAGCGCGCGCCCACCGCCAGCAGGACGTCGCAGTTCTGCATCGTCATGTTGGCTTCGTAGGTGCCGTGCATCCCGAGCATGCCGAGGAAACGCGGGTCGGTGGACGGCGTCGCGCCCAGGCCCATCAGCGTGTTCGTGATCGGGTAGCCCAGCAGATCGACCAGTTCGCGCAGTTCCGCCGAGGCATTGCCCAGGATCACGCCGCCGCCGGTGTAGATGTACGGGCGCTTGGCCGACAGCAGCAGCGCGACGGCCTTGCGGATCTGGCCGCCGTGGCCCTTGCGCACCGGGTTGTACGAGCGCATCTCGACCGTCTCGGGGTACTGGAACGCCGTGGTCTTGAGCGACACGTCCTTCGGGATGTCCACCACCACGGGGCCGGGGCGGCCGGTGCGGGCGATGTGGAACGCCTTCTTGATCGTCACGGCCAGATCGCGCACGTCCTTCACCAGGAAGTTGTGCTTGACGATCGGGCGCGTGATGCCGACGGTGTCGCACTCCTGGAACGCATCCAGGCCGATCGCGGGCGTGGGCACCTGACCGGTGATCACGACCATCGGGATCGAGTCCATGTAGGCCGTGGCGATGCCGGTCACCGCATTGGTGACACCGGGGCCGGACGTGACCAGCGCGACGCCGACCTTGCCGGTGGCGCGTGCGTAGCCGTCAGCCGCGTGGACGGCCGCTTGCTCGTGGCGCACGAGGACGTGCTGGATCGTCTCTTGCTTGTAGAGCGCGTCGTAGATGTAGAGGACCGATCCACCGGGATAGCCCCACATGAATTCGACGTTTTCGGCCTGCAGACTGCGGACCAGGATTTCCGAGCCGTTCAGCTCGGGTGCAGTGTTGTCCATGTGAATGAACCTTTCGGGTTTTCTCTGACGAAAATCGATCGGTGCGCCTCCCCTCGCCCTTGTGAGGTGGGATTGGCGCCGGGGGGTCATGGACGCCGTCTCCCGGGTCGGGCGAGCGGCGCAGACCATTGCACGCTTGGGTGCGAAGGCGGGATTATCGCACTCTTGCGGCGCGCCATGCTGCGCTGCGGCGCGGCGCGGCCGGGTGCCATAATCGCGCCCGCCGAAGCCGACGCCCCCTGGCACCCCGCTCCCTGTTGCTCGCCGCCTGCCCCGGCGCAATTTCCTTGGCCGCCGATCAAGCCCTTTCCGACTTCCTGCAAAGTGTCGAAAAACGCGCCTTCAAGCGCACCGTCTACATGGTGCGTGACGAGGATGCGGCGCTCGACATCGTCCAGGACGCGATGATCCGCCTGGCACAACGCTATGGCGACCGGCCCACCAACGAGTGGCCGATGCTGTTCCAGCGCATCCTGTCGAACGCGACGATGGACTGGTTTCGCCACCAGAAGGTGCGCAATGCGGTCCTGAAGAACTTCTCGGAATTCGAAGGCCACGACGGCGACGCCGACTTCGATCTGCTGGAACACCTGGCCACCGAGACCACCGCCGGGGACACCGAAAGCGCCGACACCGCCTTCGCCCGCACCCAGACGCTGCAGATGATCGAAGAAGAGGTGTACAAGCTCCCTGGTCGTCAACGTGAAGCTTTCCTGATGCGTTACTGGGAAGAAATGGATGTTGCCGAGACTGCCACGGCCATGGGCTGCTCGGAAGGAAGTGTCAAGACGCACTGTTCGCGCGCGGTGCATGCATTGGCCAAAGCGCTCAAAGCCAAGGGAATCTCACTGTGAACACCGCGTCCACCACACGCACCAGACTGCCCGCAGAGGCGGATGCCATCGAGGCACGTTTTGCCCTGCGACTGACCGCCCGCCTCGAAGCCGGCGCCCAGACCCTGCCGCATGACATCTCGGAACGCCTGCGCGTGGCCCGCCAGCAGGCGCTCGCCCAGGCCCGCCAGCCCGCGGTGGCCGTGCGACGCCCACAGACAAGCCCGGCGCAGGACATCTCGATCGTCGACATCGACCCCGGCAGCGGTGCCGCCACGCTGGGCCGCACCAGCCCCGTGGGCGACGAATCGGTCTGGTGGAGCCGCCTGGGCTGGCTGCTGCCGACGCTGGTGCTCGCTGCCGGTCTGACCGGCATGGGCGAGTGGGAATCGCGCGAGCAGATTGCCCAGGCGGCCCGGATCGACACCGAACTGCTCGGCGACGACCTGCCGCCCGCGGCCTACCTCGACGCTGGCTTCGGCGAGTTCCTGCGCCGCCCGCCCGAGGTCGCGCCGCCCGTGGTCGAGCCGATGCCCGAACCCGCGGTCGAGAGCCCGCTCGACACCAGTCCGGCCGTCGGGAGCTGAGTCCATGATCCGTCATGTCGCACGGACTGTCCTGGCTCCGGCCTTGCTGGCCGTGCTCGGCCTGGGCCTGGCCGGCGCACTGCCGCTGGGCGCCCAGACCCGCACGGGCAGCCCCGCCAGCCCGAGCGCCGCGCCCGCCATCCCGACCGGCCCGAGCTGGTCGGACCTCAGCCCCGGCGAGCGCCAGGCGCTGCTGCCGCTGCAGGCACAGTGGACTGGCATCGACGCCACGCGCAAGCAGAAGTGGCGTGACGTGGCCACCCGCTACGCCACGCTGCCGCCGGTGCAGCAAGCCCGGCTGCACGAGCGCATGCTGGAGTGGGCCACGATGACCCCGGCCCAGCGCAACACCGCCCGCATCAGTTTCGAGGAGCTGCGCAAGCTGCCCGCCACCGAGCGCCAGACGCGCTGGGAGGCGTACCAGAGCCTGCCCGCCGAGCAGCGCCAGGCCCTGATCACCCAGGCCGGCAACCGCCCGGTGGCCGCCTCCGCACCGCAGGCCGCCGCCGTGCGCAAGACCCCCAGCATCGACACCGTGCAGGCCAAGTCCAACATCGTGAACATGCCCCAGCCCGCGATCCGGCCCCAGTCCGTGGCGCCGGGCACCGTGCTCGCCGGCGTCGGCGCCAGCACGCGGCCGATCAGCAAGCCGCCGACCCCGCCACGCCACCAGCAGGCTGGCCTGCCCAAGATCGCGGCCACGCCGGAATTTGTCCAGAACGACACGCTGCTGCCCCAGCGTGGCCCGCAAGGCGCTGGGGCTGGTCCGCTCACCCGCCCTGACGTTCCCTGACGGCGCCCGTCGCCTGTCCGCTCCACTCTGTTCCATGGCCACCCGCCCCACCCTGCCCTACACCCCCGACAACGCCGATCCCGCCACCCAGCCCGCGCCCGGTCTGCGTCGGCGGCTGGCGGCGATGCTGTACGAGGGCGTGGTGCTCTTCGGGGTGGTGATGGTGTCGGGGCTGCTGTTCTCGACGCTGACCGACCAACGCCACGCCTTGCACGGCCGCGTGGGCCTGCAGGTCTTCCTGTTCGCGATGCTGGGGCTGTACTTCAGCTGGTTCTGGGTCCACGGTGGCCAGACGGTGGCGATGAAGACCTGGCATGTGCGTGTGGTCCGGCTCGATGGCCGAGCACTGACCTGGCGTGATGCCCTGCTGCGCTACACCCTGAGCTGGCTCTGGTTCGTCCCGGCGCTGGCCGTGGCCGCTGCGCTGGGGATACAGGGCTCGCGCGGCACCACGCTGGTGCTGCTGGCCGGGGTCGTCGTGTATGCGCTGCTGGCGCGCTGGCTGCCGGACGGGCAGTTCCTGCACGACCGCTGGTGCCGCACCCGGCTGGTGACGTGGCGCCCGGCGCCGAAGCGGCGGGCGTGACCGGCACTGGCACAATCGCCGCCACCATGAGCAATCCCCACAAGGGCCGCACCGGCCTCGACCGCATCCGCCACGCCGCCGGCTATTCGCTAGAAGGGCTGACCAGCGCCTACCGCGGCGAGAGCGCCTTTCGACAGGAAACCTGGCTCGCCGTGGCGCTGGTGCCGCTGGCGTTCTGGCTGGGCGGCACCTGGGTCGAGTGCGCCCTGCTGGCCGGCAGTGTCGTGATGGTGCTGGTGGTCGAGCTGCTCAACTCGGCGGTGGAGGCGGCCGTCGACCGGACCTCCTTCGAGCTGCACCCGCTGGCCAAGAACGCCAAGGATTTCGGCAGCGCGGCCGTGTTCCTCAGCCTGGCCTTGACCGGCGCCATCTGGGCCGCAGCCCTCTGGCACCGGTTCATCACCTGAGGTTCAGACCGCCGCTTCGTCGGTCTCGCCGGTGCGGATGCGGATGACCTGCTCCACCGGCGTCACGAAGATCTTGCCGTCGCCGATCTTGCCGGTCTTGGCCGCCTTGACGATGGCCTCCAGGCAGCGGTCGACATCGACCGTCTTCACGACGATCTCGATCTTCACCTTGGGCAGGAAGTCGACGACGTACTCGGCACCGCGGTACAGCTCCGTGTGGCCTTTCTGGCGGCCGAAGCCCTTGACCTCGGTGACGGTCAGGCCCGTGACGCCCACTTCGGCCAGGGCCTCGCGGACTTCTTCGAGCTTGAAGGGCTTGATGATGGCAGTGATCTGTTTCATGTGCGGTCTCCGAACGGAATGCAGGTCAGGGTCAGGATCAATCTGACGCCGGGCAACGCCGGCATCACTTCAGGGCCTTGTAGCGGAAACGCTTGGGACGCGCGCCTTCTTCACCCAGGCGGCGCTTCTTGTCGGCCTCGTACTCCTGGTAGTTGCCGTCGAAGAAGACCCACTGCGAGTCGCCTTCCGCCGCCAGGATGTGCGTGCAGATGCGGTCCAGGAACCAGCGGTCGTGGGAGATCACCATGGCCGAGCCGGCGAACTCCAGCAGCGCCTCTTCCAGCGCACGCAGCGTCTCCACGTCCAGGTCATTCGACGGTTCGTCCAGCATCAGCACGTTGCCGCCTTGCGCCAGCGTCTTGGCCAGGTGCAGGCGACCACGCTCACCGCCCGACAGGCTGCCGACGAGCTTCTGCTGGTCGTTGCCCTTGAAGTTGAAGCGGCCGATGTAGGCGCGGCTGGGCATCACGAACTTGCCCACCACGATGTTGTCCAGACCGCCCGAGACGTCCTGCCACACCGTCTTGTCGTTGTCGAGGCTCTGGCGGCTCTGGTCGACGAAGGCCAGCTTGGCGGTCTTGCCGATCTTGACCTCGCCGGAATCCGGCGTCTCCACGCCCTGGATCAGGCGGAACAGCGTCGACTTGCCGGCGCCGTTCGGGCCGATGATGCCGACGATGGCACCGGCGGGCACCTTGAAGCTCAGGTTGTCGATCAGCACGCGGTCGCCGAAGCTCTTGGTGACGCCCTCGAACTCGATCACTTCGTTGCCCAGCCGCTCGGCCACCGGGATGAAGATCTCGTTGGTCTCGTTGCGCTTCTGGTAGTCGACGTCGCTCAGTTCCTCGAAGCGGGCCAGACGCGCCTTGCTCTTGGCCTGGCGCCCCTTGGCGTTCTTGCGCACCCACTCCAGCTCGATCTTCATCGCCCTGGCGCGGGCGTCTTCGGTCTTCTGCTCCTGCTCCAGGCGCTTGCCCTTGCCTTCCAGCCAGTCGGAGTAGTTGCCTTTGTACGGGAAGCCCTGGCCACGGTCGAGTTCCAGGATCCACTCGGCGGCGTTGTCGAGGAAGTAGCGGTCGTGGGTGATGGCGACGACCGTGCCCGTGAAGCGTTGCAGGAAGTGCTCCAGCCACTCCACCGACTCGGCGTCCAGGTGGTTGGTGGGTTCGTCGAGCAGCAGCATGTCGGGCTTGGACAGCAGCAGCCGGCACAGCGCCACGCGGCGCTTCTCGCCGCCCGAGAGGTTGCCGATCACGGCGTCCCACGGCGACAGGCGCAGCGCGTCGGCCGCGATCTCCAGCTGCAGGTCGGTGTTCTCGCTGCCGGCGGCGGCGATGACGGACTCCAGCTCGGCCTGCTCCGCGGCCAGCGCGTCGAAGTCGGCGTCCTCGTCGGCGTAGGCGGCATAGACCTCGTCCAGGCGCTTCTTGGCCGCGATCACGCCCCCGATGCCTTCCTCGACCGCCTCGCGCACCGTCTGGTCCGGATTGAGCTGCGGCTCCTGGGGCAGGTATCCGATCTTCAGGCCGGGCATCGGGGTGGCTTCACCTTCGATGTCCTTGTCGATGCCGGCCATGATCTTCAGGAGCGTGGACTTGCCCGAACCATTGAGGCCGAGCACGCCGATCTTCGCGCCGGGGAAGAACGACAGCGAGACGCCTTTGAGGATCTGGCGCTTCGGCGGAACAATCTTGCCGACGCGGTTCATCGTGAAAACGTACTGGGCCATGGGTGTCTTGTGGGGTTGTCTGTTGCCAATCGCCTATTGTCGCCCAGTCACCGCCGAGTCGACGAACGGCCTTGCACGGGCGATCAACGGCACGTGGCACGCGTGACGCCAGCGTGCGGGCCGCCTAGCATCGGGGATCCTTTCATTTTTGCGCGATTTCCCGGTCGCCCGCCGACATGGCCCAGCCCGCTGCCCCCGCCTCCCGTGGCTTCACCTTGATCGAGGTGATGGTCGTCGTGGCCATCATCGGCATCCTCGCCGCCATCGCCCTGCCCGCCTACAGCGACTACATCCGCCGCAGCGAGCTGCCCGAAGCCTTCAGCACCCTGTCCAGCCAGCGCGTGGCCATGGAGCAGTACTACCAGGACAACCGCCGCTACGGCACCACCGCCTGCGGCGAAGGCAAGGTCAGCTTCGCCAGCACGCCCGCCGCGGGCGGCAAGTTCAGCTACGCCTGCACCCTCAGCGGCACCAACAGCAACCAGGCCTACACCCTCACCGCCACCGGCATCAGCGGCCAGGCCAAGGGCCACGAGTACACCCTCAACGAAGCCGGCGAGCAGGCCACGACCCGCTTCAAGGGTGCGGCCGTCAGCGGCAAGTCCTGCTGGCTCAAGCGCGGCACGGAGTGCTGAGCGTGGTCCCCTCGGGTGCGGCATCGGGCGGGACAGCATCGCCAGGCTTCTCGCTGATCGAGCTGATGGTGACGCTGGCAGTGCTCTCGGCGCTGCTGCTGGCCGTCACGCCGCTGGTGCGCGACTGGATGTTCGACACCGAGATCCGCAACGCCGCCGAGTCGATCAGCACCGGCCTGTCCCGCGCCCGCGCCGAGGCGGTGCGGCGCAACGAGCCGGTCCTGTTCTCGCTGGTCTCCAGCGGGGTCAACCCCGGCGTGCTGGACAACGGCTGCCGCGTGTCGTCCAACTCGGCCTCCTGGGTGGTCAGCCTGGACGACCCCGCCGGCCACTGCGGCGATCCGCTGGGCAGCACCTCCGGCCCCCGGCTGCTGGCCCGCCACGCCCGTGGTGACGGCGCGGCCGGCGTGGCGATCGAGGTGCGCGACGCGACCTGCACCACGGCCGCCGGTCAAGCCCAGGTGCTGTTCAACGGTGTCGGCCGCGCACAGCCCTCTGCAGCCGCTCCCGCCCCGCTGCGCTGCGTCGTCGTCCGCCACCCTGGCAGCGCCACGGCGCGCACCCTGCACGTCGTGCTCGGCACCGGCGGCACCGCGCGCACCTGCGACCCCGCTGCCGCCGACCCACGCGACACGCGACGCTGCCTCGTGAACTGAATGAAGAGACTTGCCGTGCCTGCACGCCCGCCACTCCGCCGCACCCGTCGCCTCAGCCGCCCCAGCCTCCCGCGAGGCGGCTTCATGCTGCTCGAAGCCCTGATCGCGCTGCTGATCTTCGCGTTCGCCGTGCTCGGGCTGGTGGGGCTGCAGGCGTCGATGACCCGCGCCAGCAGCGGCGCCAAGTACCGCGCCGACGCCGCCTACCTCGCCAGCGACCTCGTCGGCACGATGTGGACCGACAGCCGCAACCTCGCCCGCTACGACGCCCGCCAGTGCGCCAGCCACCCGCCCTGCCTGCGCTGGCAGGAGCGTGTGCGCGAGCGGCTGCCCGCCGGCACGGGCCAGGCAGTCGTGTCGGCGACCGACCCCGGACAAGTCACCGTCAAGCTCACCTGGCAGGCCCCCAGCGAAGAAGCCCGCCAGTTCGAGACCACCACCGCGGTCAACCCCAACCCGGCCCCGTGACCCCCGCGCCATGACCGACACGCACCCGTCCCTGCCGCTGCCGTCGCACCAGCGCGGCGTCACCCTGATCGAGCTGATGGTCGGCATGGTCATCGGCCTGCTCGCCGTGCTGGTGATCGCCCAGGTCACCACCGTCTACGAGGGCCGCAAGCGCACCATCACCGCCGGCTCCGACGCCCAGGTCAACGGCGCGCTCGCCCTGCAGACGCTGCAGCGCGACGTGCAGACCAGTGGCTACGGCATCGCCGAAGGCGGTGCCGTCGGCTGCCGCATGGTGGGCCTGCGCACCGGCATGGCCGCGCGCTTCGAGCGCACGCTGGCCCCGGTGGTGATCACCAACGGCCTCGACGGCACCACCGACCGGCTCGACGTGCTGATGAGCAACCACACCGATTTCGCGCTGCCCACCCGCGTGGCCAACAACCACCTGCGCGGCGACAGCCTCTTCGTCATCGGCTACAACACCGGGCTCGGCCACCGCAGCGGCGACCTGATGCTGGCGGTGCCGGTGCCCACGCCGGATCCAGGGGACACCGAGCGCCACTGCAGCCTGTTCAACGTCAGCGCCGAGCCCGTGCCTGGCAGCCACCGCATCGCCCACGAGGCCAACGCCGGCAGCCCCTGGAACCAGGACACCACCGCGACCATCTTCCCCGGCCGACAGAGCACCGACCTGTCCTACCCTGCCGGCAGCCTGCTGCTCAACCTGGGCTCGCTGGTCAGCCGCCAGTACTGCGTGACCGGGCCAGCCGATGCGCAATGCGACACGCGCGCCGCGGCGGTGCCCTACCAGCTGCGGCAGATCTCCTTCGAGACCGCCACGGGCCAGACCGTGGTGGACGACCTCTATCCGCAGATCGTGCAGCTCCAGGCCGTCTACGGCATCGACACCAGCACGCCGCCGGACAACGTCGCCGATGCGTGGACCGCCAGTTCGCCGACGACGGCGGCGAACTGGCGGCGCGTGGTGGCCGTGCGGGTCGCAGTGGCCGCGCGCAGCGTGCAGAGCGAGCAGCGCCCGGCCAGCCAGACCTCGGCAGGCGCCACCTGGACCACGCCGACCCTGCCCGTCTGGCACCCGGACGGCGTCACGCCCGAGCCGCTGCGGGTGGACAAGGCCCCGCCGGGCGCGGGCGATGACTGGCGCCACTACCGCTACAAGGTATTCGAGACCGTGATCCCCCTGCGCAACCAGCTCTGGCAGCCCACCTGAAACCGCCCATGGACCTCTTCGCGAAGACCCTTCTGCGCCCGCCGGCCCCGCAGCGCGCCCGGCAGCACGGCGCCTCGCTGCTGTTCGCCATGGTGACGGTGGTGGCGCTGTCGCTGGCGGCGGTGGCGATGATCCGCTCGGTGGACACCGGCACGACCATCCTGGGCAACCTCAGCTTCAAGCAAGACACCCTGCTGGCCACCGACGAAGCCACCCGCCAGGCCATCCGCTGGCTGGAGGACAAGCGCAAGGCCAATCCGGACGACCTGAACGTCACGCAGCGCGATCTGGGCTACTGGGCGCGTCTGGTGCCGGACCTCGACCCCACCTCGACCAGCCAGCGTCCCGCCCGCGTGGCCATCGACTGGAACAACGACAGCTGCCGCTCGCAGCGCGGCCCCACCCCGCGCGACTGCCTGCCCGTCCCGGAGCGGTCGCTGGCCAACCAGATCACGGCGCGCTACCTGATCGTGCGCCTGTGCCGCGACGAGGGCAGCGCGCTCAGCGGCAGCAACGAGTGTCCGCGCCCCCTCGGCGCGGCCACCCAGACCACCCGCGAGCGGGGCGAGATCAACAGCCAGAACGCGGTGCGCATCGGCTCGACCGTGGCGGCCGAGTACTACCGCATCGTCGTGCGCGCCCAGGGCCCGCGCAACACGGTCAGCACCACCGAGACCCTGGTGCATTTCTGAGCAACGCCATGTCCACCCTGTTCTCGCCCACCTTCTCCATCGCCCGGCTGGCGTGCGCGGCCCTGCTGGCCTGCGGGGCCGTCGGCAGCGCACGGGCGGCGCTGGTCGACGTGTCCAACGTGCCGCTGAGCGCGTCGCTGTCGCAGGTCAAGCCGAACATCATGTTCATCCTGGACGATTCCGGGTCGATGGCGTTGCCCTACATGCCCGACGAGGCCGGCATCTACGACTGGACCGGAAAGGTGCTCGAAAACTACGGCGCGTTCTCGTCCCACTGCAACGGGCTGGCGTTCAATCCCGATCTGCCGTACCCCCCTCCCGTGCGCGCGGACGGGACGGCCTTCCCCAACGCCAGCTTCACTGCGGCACCAGACGATGGCTTCAATCCTGCGTCCAGCACGCTCTCGCTGGACGGCAACGTCTACTACACCTACAAGAACGACAAGAAACTGCTCCCCCTGTCGTGGAGCTACCTGCCCAACGGCAAGCCGGACCGCTCCACACCGTTCTTTCAGGACTGCACCCTCAGCATGGCCACGCCATCGGATCAGTTCCTGGCCACGAAGATCACGACCGCCTCGGACGCCACCCTGCGGCAGAAATACGCCAACTGGCACGCCTACTACCGCACCCGGCGCCTGCTGATGCGCACCGCCACCGGCGAAGCCTTCCGCAACATCGGCGACAACTTCCGCGTCGGCTTCACGGTCATCAGCGACAGCACCGTCACCAGCGACACCTTCCTGGACATCCAGGACTTCACCGGCCGGCAGCGCAGCAGCTTCTACGACCTGCTCTACAGCGCCCAGACGGCGACCGGCTTCACGCCACTGCGGGGCGCCCTGTCCAAGACCGGCCGCTACTTCGGCAACAAGGCGGCAGGTCAGCGCGCAGACCCTGTGCAGTATTCCTGTCAGCGCAACTATGCGCTGCTGTCCACCGACGGCTACTGGAACAAGGGTCTGACCGGCTACCCCGGTCTGGAAACCGAGACCTACGGCCCCCTGGCCCTCGACGGCCGCACGTCGGTCGGGCAGCAGGACGGCACGGAAGAGCGCCCCATGCAGGACAGCACGGGCGCGGCAGGCGGCGACCGCAATTCGCTGGCCGACGTGGCCCAGTACTTCTGGGCCACCGACCTGCGCCCCGACCTGGACAACAACGTGGTGGCGACGGCACGCGACAAGGCCAGGCACCAGCACCTCAACACCTTCACCGTCGGACTGGGCGTGCGGGGCACCCTGTCCTACGACCGGAACTACCTGACGCAGACCACCGGCGACTTCGCCGACCTCAAGGCGCCCGGCGGCAAGAAGCACTGGCCGATCCCGGTAGGGACCGTCAACCCGGACCCCGAGGCCACGGACGCCACCCACATCGACGACCTCTGGCACGCCGCCGTCAACGGCCGCGGCCAGTATTTCTCCGCCACCGACCCGCAGACCCTGTCCGACGCCATCAGCACCACGCTCAACGAGATCAGCAAGGACGCCGGCTCCAGCGCGGCCGCCTCCGCCAGCTCGCTCACCCCGGTGACAGGCGACAGCTGGGTCTTCCTGCCCAGCTACAGCAACTCGCCCAGCTGGCACGGCGACCTGCGCGCCTTCCAGTTCACGACCAACACCGAGGGCGGTCTGACCGCCCCCGACACCGGCAAGACCGCCCCCATCTGGAGCGCCAAGGACCGGCTCGACGCCCGTGACCTCGCCGCCCGCCCCCGCCGCATCCTGTTCGGCAACAACGCCGGGCGGCTGCTCGACTTCACCTACGCCAACCTGAGCGCGCTGCAGCTCAACTCCGACTTCGACAACCTGTGCAGCGGCGTGCGGCCCCTGTCCCAATGCGGCCGCCTGAGCCCGGCCGCGCTGGCCAAGGCCAACGGCGAACAGCTCGTGGGCTTCCTGCGCGGCGACATGGGCCTGCAGCTGAACGCCGCCGCCACCGACGACCAGGTCTTCCGGCCGCGCGTGTCCCGCCTCGGCGACTTCGTCAACGCCACCCCGGTCTACGTCGCCAAGCCGCCCTTCAAGTACGCCGACGCCGGCTACACCGAGTTCATCCAGGCACAGCGCAGCCGCGCCAAGATGGTCTACGCTCCCGCCAACGACGGCATGCTCCACGCCTTCCAGGTCGGCGAGAACGAGACCGACCCGGTTGGCGGCGAGGAACTCTGGGCCTTCGTGCCCCGCGGCGTGATGGCGCATCTGCGCCGGCTGGCCGACGTGGGCTACGACGCCGCCCACATGAACCTGCTCGACGCCACCCCCACCGTGGGTGACATCTTCGCGGGCGGCCAGTGGCGCACCATCCTCGTCGGCGGCATGGGTGCAGGCGGGCGCTACTACTACGCGCTCGACATCACCAACCCGGCCCAGCCCTTGCTGCTGTGGGAGTTCTCCGACAAGAACCTCGGCCTGACCTTCGGCAATCCCGTGATCACCAAGGACACTACCGGCACCTGGACCGTGGCCTTCACCTCGGGCATCAACAACGTCGGCGATGGCAAGGGACGGCTCTACGTGCTGGACGCCTACACCGGCAAGCTGCGCAGCGGCGCGGCCGGTGAAATCGTCACTGCGGCCGGCGACACCATGACCCCCAGCAACCTCGGCCGCCTCAACGCCTGGGTGCCCAGCGACACCGACAACACCGCGCTGCGCTTCTACGCCGGCGACATGCTGGGCAACCTCTGGCGCTTCGACCACGACGACCGGGTGGCACCCTCCGGGGTCGAGGCGGTGCTGATCGGCCGCGCCGTCGGCCCGGACGGCACCGCCCAGCCCATCACCGCCAAGCCCGTGCTGACGGAGCTGTTCACCAACAACACGCCCATCACCGTGGTGTCCTTCGGCACCGGGCGGCTGCTCAACAACGGCGATCTCTCGACCAAGTCGCTGCAGACGGTCTACTCGGTGCGGGACGCGCTGGACGGCGTCGGCCTGGGCGAGCTGCGCCGCGACACCGCCCGCCTGGTGCCGCAGACGCTCAACGCCCAGCGCCTGCTCGACGCGCCGCAGTCGGTCGACTGGGGCGCGCAGAACGGCTGGTACGTGGACCTGAGCGTCCTGCCCGGCGAGCGCATCACCCTGGACGGCGTCCCGCTCGGCTCGGACCTGATCGCCTTCGCCTCGACCGCGCCCAACAGCGACCCCTGCGGCAACGGTGGCAGCGCCTTCCTCTACCAGTTCCAGCTGCCCTCGGGCCGCGTGAACGCGGTGGTGGAATCCAGCTCGCTCATCGTCGGCGTCAGCCGGGTGATGGACAGCACCGGCAAGGTCAGCGCCTTCTACACCCGGCGCGACCAGAGCACCGACCTGAAGGCGGCAGGGGCCTTCGACGGCGGCGGTCCCCGCACGCTGCGCCGGGCCGCCTGGCGCGAGCTGAACTGACGGACGCAGCGGACACAGACCCCGATGCCGATCCGCTCGACCTTGCTGGCGGTCTGCGTGACCGGCTCGGTGGCGCTGCACCTGGGGCTGGCGCTGGGCCTGCCGCCAGCCGAAACGGCCGCAGGCACCACCACCGCAGCGCACCGGCCCCGCCAGCCGGTGGTCACGGCCGTCCAGGTGCCCGGCAGCCCGCACCCCCCTGCGTCCGTGCCGACAGTGCCAACAGTGCCAACAGTGCCGGCACCCGCCGTGCGCCACCTGCCCGCGCCCACCAACCCCGTCGCGGTGGCATGGCCCGACCTCGACCACCTGCCGCCCACCTCGGCCGGCACACCCGCATCGTCTCCAGCCCGCACCGATGGCCTGCAGGCTGCCACCGACCACGACGGCGACTACCTGCCCCGCGACCAGCTCACGCGCGGCCCCGTGCCGCAGCAGTCCATCGACCTCGTCTACCCGGATCTGGCGCCCGTCGGCCAGTTCCGCACCGTGCTCACCCTGTTCATCGACGACCAGGGCGTGGTGCGGCGGGTGCGCTTCGACGAGGCCGACGAGACGGGACTGCCCCCGGTGCTGGAAGAGGCTGCGCGCCAGGCCTTCCTGCGCAGCAGCTTCACGCCGGGGGAACTCGACGGGCGACCCATCCGCTCACGGCTGCGCATCGAAGTGGCCTACACCGCCGAGACGGCGCCCGGCGCCACCCGCTGAACGCCGAACCGGGAACGCCAGGCTCACACGTCGGCCAGCACCCGCAGGTGGGCCGCGACGCTGCGGGCCAGCGCACTCAGCGCGTAGCCGCCCTCCAGGCACGACACGATGCGCCCCTGGCAATGGCGGTCGGCCACGTCCACCAGGCGCCGGGTGATCCAGGCGTAGTCGGCTTCGACCAGGCCGAGCTGGCCCAGATCGTCCTCGCGGTGGGCATCGAAGCCGGCCGAGATGAAGACCATCTCGGGCCGGAACGCCTCCAGCCGGGGCATCCAGTGCAGCGCGATCATCTCGCGCACGTCCAGTCCCCGCGTGTAGGCCGGCACCGGCACGTTGACCATGTTCTCGCCCATCGGCACACCGCCGCTGAAGGGGTAGAGCCGGTCCTGGAAGAAGCTGCACATCAACACGCGCTCGTCGCCGGCGATGATGTCCTCGGTGCCGTTGCCGTGGTGGACATCGAAGTCGACGATGGCCACACGCTGCAGTCCGCGCACGTTCAGCGCATGGCGGGCCGCGATGCAGACATTGTTGTAGAAGCAGAAGCCCATCGCCTCCGAGCGCGTGGCGTGGTGGCCGGGCGGTCGGATGGCGCAGAAGGCGTTGCGGTAGGTGCCGTCGATGACCGCATCGGTGGCTGCGACCGCCGCCCCGGCCGCACGCAGCATCGCCTGCCGGGTGCCGGGACAGACGGTGGTGTCGGGGTCCAGCGCCCGGTGCTCGCCCGTGGCGATGGCCTGCTGCAGGAACTCGTCGAGTTCGCGCAGATACCCCTCGTGGTGGGCCAGCATCAGATCCGAATGCCGGGCCAGCGGCACCTCGGCCGGCCGCAGCAGCGCGATGTCCAGCCCGGTGGAGAGCAGGTGGTCCTCGATCGCGTCCAGGCGCTGCGGGCATTCGGGATGGCCAGGGCCCATGTCGTGGCCTCGGCAGTCGGGGTGGGTGTAGAAAGCAGTGCTCATGTTGTCTGGCACAACAGGCAGGTGTTGCCGGTCGTGTTGTCCCTCAGTCTGCGTTGCGGTTCGGGTAAGGTATCACCGATGATGAACCGACCACATCACACGCTGCTGACACCTCCACCGCCCGCATCGCCGCCGATCGCCGCGCTGGAGCGGCTGATCGACCAGGTGGGCACGGTGGTGGTCGGCAAGCATGGACAGATCCTCGACAGCGTAGCCTGCCTGCTCGCCGGGGGCCACCTGCTGATCGAGGACGTGCCGGGTGTCGGCAAGACCACCCTGGCCCAGGCGCTGGCGGCCTCGCTCGGACTGCAGTTCTCCAGAGTGCAGTTCACGGCCGACCTCACTCCCAGTGACCTGATCGGCATCAGTGTCTACGAGCGCGCCCGCGAGGGATTTGTCTTCCATCCAGGCCCCGTCTTCTCGCAGCTGCTGCTGGCCGACGAGATCAACCGCGCCGGGCCGCGCACCCAGAGCGCCCTGCTGGAGGCGATGGAGGAGCGCCAGGTCAGCCTCGACGGCCAGACCCGCCCCCTGCCCGCCCCCTTCTTCGTCATCGCCACCCAGAACCCCACCGAGCAGCTCGGCACCTTCGCCCTGCCCGAGAGCCAGCTCGACCGCTTCCTGATGTGCCTGACGCTGGGCTACCCTTCGCCGTCGGCGGAGCGGGCGCTGCTGGAAGGCCGCGACCGGCGCGAGGTGGTGCGGGCGCTGCCGGCGGTGATGTCGGTGCAGGAGCTGCTGGCGGCGCAGGCCGCCGTGCTGCAGGTCCACGCCGCGCCGGCGCTGCTGGACTATCTGCAGGCGCTCATCGCCGTGACGCGCAACGGCCAGTGGTTCTCGCAAGGGCTGTCGCCGCGCGCGGCACTGGCCTGGCTGCGGGCGGCGCGGGCGCGGGCCTACCTCGCCCGGCGCTCGCATGTGACGCCGGAAGACCTGCAGGCGCTGGCCGTGCCGGTGCTGGCCCACCGCCTGCCGCCCCGCAGCGGCGCCGGCCGCAGCCGCACGGCCCAGGTGCGCGCCATGCTCGACACCGTGCGGATGGTCTGAGACCGATGCCCTTGCTGCCCGAGCTGCGCCGCCGCTGGCAAGCCTGGTGGACACGCCGGCATCCCCGCACCGACACCGTGCGGCTCGACCACCGCCGGCTCTACATCCTGCCCACGCCGTCGGGGCTGCTGTACGGGCTGCTGCTGGTGTGCCTGCTGCTGGCGTCGATCAACTACCAGCTCAACCTCGGCTACCTGCTGACCTTCACCCTGGCGAGCGCCGCCCTGGTCGCGCTGCACGCCACCCACGCCACGCTCAGCGGGCTGCAGCTCCAGGTGCGGCCAGGCGAGCCGGGGTTCGTCGGCGAGACGGTGGAGCTGGAGCTGCTGCTGCAGGACGACACTCCCGGCCGGGGCTGGCGCCACCCCGCCCGCCTCGGCCGCCACGGCATCGAAGCCCGCTGGCGCGACGCACCGCAGTCCCCGCTGCCCTTGGTCTGGCCTGACGACGGATCGCCCACGCTGCCCCTGTGCCGCACCCTGCACCAGCGCGGTCACCAGAGCCTGCCCCCGCTCGAACTCTCCAGCCGTTTCCCGCTGGGGCTGTTCCGGGTGTGGACCCTCTGGCGGATCGCCCACCAGCCACTGGCCTGGCCCGCCCCGGAAGTCGATGCGCCACCGCTTCCGCGGCACGGGGGTGAAGACGACGCCGCCCTCACGTCACCCGATCGACACGCCCTCGCGGCACCACAGCCCGAACCCGGCGACGACGACGGCGTGCGGCCCTGGCGGCGCGAAGACCGGCCATCGCAGGTCCACTGGCGCCGCTCGGCCCGCAGCCTGGCCGCAGGCGGGGGCCTGCTCGTGCGCGAGACCCCACCACCACCGCCCACCCACGCACTCCACCTGGACGGCAACTCGCTGCACCACCTCGACCCGGAGCTGCGCCTGCACCGCCTGTGCGCGTGGGTGCTGGAGGCGGACCGGCTCGGACTACCCTGCCAGCTCAGTCTGGGGTCGCTGCACATCCCCAGCGGCACGGGCCCCGGCCACCGGCGACAGTGTCTGGACGCCCTGGCCCTGTGGAGCCCGACGTGAACACGCCGCCACTGCCGCGGGAGTCACGCGACACGCTGTTCCTGCTGGGCGCGCTGGCCTGGACGCTGCTGCCGCAGCTCACGCAGGTGCCGCCCTGGTGCGCCGCGCTGGCCTACGCGGCGCTGGCCTGGCGGGCGTGGCTGGCGTGGCACTGCCGCCCGCTGCCCTCGCGCTGGCTGCTGGTGCTGGCACTGCTGGGGGCGTCGGCGGGCACGCTGGTGAGCCACCAGTCGCTGCTGGGGCCCTCCGCCGGGGTGACGCTGCTGGTGGTGATGTCGGCGCTGAAGACGCTGGAGCTGCGGGCGCGGCGCGATGCCACCGTGGTGTTCTTCCTCGGCTTCTTCCTGGTGCTGGCCAACTTCCTGCACTCGCAGGCGCTGACCACCGCCCTGGCGATGGGGATCGCCGTGTGGTGGCTGGTGGCGGCACTGGTGCTGTCCCACCTGCCCGAGGCGCCGCAGACCCCGCCGCCCCCGCTGCGCATGGCGCTGGGCCTGTCCGCCCGGCTGCTGCTCACCGGGCTGCCGCTGGTGGTGGCGCTCTTCCTGCTGTTTCCGCGGGTGGCGCCGCTGTGGTCGATGCCGACACCCGGCGTGGGCCGCACCGGCCTGTCCGACGAGCTGCGGCTGGGCGACGTGGCCGAGCTGGCGCAGGACGACACCCTCGCGCTGCGCCTGCAGTTCGAGACGCCAGGGGACATGCCACCGCCCTCGCAGCTGTACTTCCGCGGCCCCGTGCTCAGCGCGCCCTCGGGCAGCGGCTGGCGGCGCCGGGAGGAGCGGGGCCTGGGCCAGCCGATGCTGTCCATGCCCGCCGCATCAGGCACTGCCACCGGCCGCACGGTGCGCTACGAGATGACACTGGAGCCGCTGGGGCTGGGCGTGCTGCCGCTGCTGGAGACGGCGCGCACCCGCCCGAGCCGCCCGGACGCCGAGGCCGACCAGCCCTGGTGGCGCCACCCCGAGGGCCACTGGCCCACCCAGCGCCCGCTGACCGAGCGGATCCGCCTGCACGCCAGCGCCACGCTCGACACGCCCCAGCACGATCCGCGCGCGCTTGCCGCGGCCGCCAGCCCGGCGGCCACGCCTGCGGACGATCCACGCTGGGCGCCCTACCTTGCACTGCCGGCGGGCGAACATCCCCGCACCATCGCCTGGGCGGATGCGCAGCGCGCCGACTTGCCCGCCACCGCAGACCCGACCCACCCTGCCGTGCTGGCGCAGTGGCTGCTCGACCACATCCGCCAGCAGCCCTATGTCTACACCCTCGCCCCTGGCCGGCTCGCCGACGACCCCGTCGACCGCTTCTGGCTGGACCAGCGGGCCGGCTTCTGCGAGCACTACGCCAGCGCGGTGACGGTCGTGCTGCGGCGCTGGGGCGTGCCGGCGCGCATCGTCACGGGCTATCTCGGCGGAGAGGTCAATCCGCTCAACGGCGTGCTCGAAGTGCGTCAGCGCGATGCCCATGCCTGGGTGGAGTACTGGCATGGCGGCCGCGGCTGGGTGCGGCTGGACCCGACCGGTGCGGTGGCGCCCGAGCGGGTCCGCCGTGGCGAGCGGCTGCCGGCACCTGGCGGGGTGGTCGCCCAGACGCTGGTGCGGCTCGACCCGCTGCTGCTGGAGCAGGTGCGCGCCGCGTGGGGCGCAGCGGAACACCAGTGGAACCAGTGGGTACTCGGCTACACGCCACACCGCCAGCAGGATCTGCTCGCCGCGCTGGGCTGGGATGCGCTCGACCCCGGTCAGCTGGGCCGCTGGCTCGCCCTGGCGACGGCGGGGCTGGCCGGCGGTGCTGCGGCGTGGTGGGGATGGCAACGGCACCGGGCCGGGCGCGACCCCTGGCTGCGCGGACACGACCGCCTGCGCCACGTCCTGCAGTGCAAGGGCTACGACGCCCCGGCGCACCTGTCCGTTCTCGGGTTGCGCGACCACCTGCGCGCGCAGCTGCCAGAGCCGCCTCACCCGGACGCCAGGGCCTTCACGCCGTTCGCCGACACCCTGGCCTTGCTCAGCCAGTGGCGCTACGCCCCGCCCGCGCAGCGGCCAGCGGCGAACCCGGCAGGTCTGTGGCGGGCGGCCAGGCGAGCGGCGCGGCGGCTGCCGACCGCCACGGTCAAGCGCGGCACGTCCCGTCCCTGAGCGCGTCGGCCCCGCCCCAGCCAGGCAACCACCGCCCCAGCAGCGCGCCCAGCGTGCCACCGCTGCGCGCCACGGCATCCGGTTGCGGCCAGTGCGTCGCCCCCGGCACCACCAGCCGGTTCACCGGGCACAGCTGCGCCAGCGCGCCTTGCAGCCGATGGTCGAGCGCCGGCACGTCGTCCTGCAGCACGCTGGCCAGCCGCTCGGCCAGCTCGGTGCGCACCAGCATCACCGCGAGGTGGCTGTACACGGCCCGGTGCTGCGCCAGCTCGCCGTGCTGCCAGACCCTGCCGTCAAACGCCAGCCGAGGCTCGCGGAACACCCCCGGCTCCACCGCCAGCACAGGCAGGCCATCCGGCGTGCAAGCGTCCAGACAGACCAGGTCTTCGAGCGTGTAGTGCTGCAGGAACGCAGTGCCCAGGGCAAGGAAATCCGGAGTCCAGACGTGTTGCGTGTCGAGGAACACGGTGAACGTGCCACGGACGTGCTGCAGGCCGGTGCGCAGCGCGGCGACACGTCCGCTGCCCGGCTGCACCAGCACACGGATGCGCGCATCCAGGGCGGCGTGCGCCTGGGCGACCGACCGTGTGGCATCACTGGCCACCAGCCACAACTGCCAATCCGTCTGCGTCTGCGCCTGCACCGCGGCCACGGTGCGCGCCAGCGCAGTGCTGTCTCCAGTCACAGGCAGCACGATCGACACCAGCGTGTCGTCGCCATTTTCCGGCTCGTCGACCGCGTGGTGCTGGTGGTCTTCACGGCTCGTATGGATCATGTCGCTCATCATTTTTCTCCGTCACCCGGGTTGCCCAGGCTGGCCCGCATGCAAGCAATTGTTAGAGCGGAACTGATAAAACGCGGGGCAATCCATCACGGGCACCGGGACGGATAGCGTGGTACCAGCCCCGCGCCCCCGCGATCAGGTGAACCCGGACAGACGGCCGCCCACGGCGCGCGCCCTCCCTTGGGATGGGTATCCCGCGAACAGGGTGCATCCCCCTGATCCGGGCACAATCCGGCGCCATGCCCGATCTCACCACCCCCTCCAAGCCCCTCGGTGGCGCAGCCGGCGAGCAGCGCGATGTCCTGCACGCGCTGGCCCTGGGCGTTTCCTGCCGCACCCGCACCTGGCTGAACACGCTGCTGGCCGCCCTCTCCTGGCGCAACCGGGACGGCAAGCGGTACACCAACGACCAGCTCAGCGCGGCGCTGACGGCGCTGGCGCAGGCGGGTCTCGTCGGCGAGCATCCCCACCGCCTGGGCCACTGGCGTGTGCAGCCCGGCCATGCCAGTGCCACCTACCGGGCCTTGCTGCAGCGCGAAGCCACCCCCCACCTGCTGACCGCCCTGCTGCAGGCCGACGACCCGCACCAGGCAGTGCGCATCGGCACGCCGTACTGGCGGTTCAGCAACCTGGAGATGGCCTGTGCGGTGACGCGGCTGACCGCGTTCAGCGGACAAGGCCCGGAGATGCTGGAGGCGCTGCGCACCGGCTGCCGCTGGGGCATGGAGTGGGGGGATGTGCTGGAGCGTGCGCTGCACGACGTGCTGGACGAGGCGCTGTTCCCGCTGCTGCACCCGCAGGTGCAGGCCGAGGTGCTGCGGGAGCACCTGACCTTGCTCAACCAGCAGTGGGTCAACCCGAGCCAGCTGCCGCTGCGGGCCATGGCCGAAGCCCTGCGACAACGCGCCAGGCACGACCCGGCCCTGCTGCACAGCCTCGTCCAGACTGCGCTGCCCGTCGTCCACGCCGAACACCTGATGCTGGCGGGTGACTTCACTGACCTGGCCGGTGTGCTGGCGCCCATGCTGCAACCCGGCGGCGATGCGGAACTGGACACCCACATCCCGATGCTGCAAGCCATGGCGGACAGCTTCGACAGCGGGCGCCAGTTCCAGCAAGGCGACTGGGACGGCTGCATCGCCACCGTGGATGCCGTGCAGGAGCGCCTGCGCTCGCTCAGCGGCAAGCGCAAGGGGCTGGTGCCGGCGACCGTCGGGCTGCCGTATGCGATGGCGCTGATGGCGGGATCGGCGCCGACGCCGGCGCGGCTGCAGAAGGCGCTCAAGTTCTGCCTGGCCGAGAGCGGCAAGCGCCAGCCGGATCCGACCTCGCCGTGGGGCGTGCTCGCGCTGGCGATCCAGATGCGGCTGGGGGAGGCGCGGCGCGATCTGGCCGAACTCGTGCCGCGCAGCAGCGAGTTCCAGCACGACCCGCTCGACCTCTACCGCTGGCTGGCCCGCGCCTGGCTCAAGGACCGCCCTGGTGCCGAACCCCTCAGCGCCGGTCAGCTCGACGCCGCCCGCGTGCTCGGCGAACGCCTGCGTGGCGTCGGGCTGCACGGCCTGCGCGCGCAGCTCGACGGGGCGCTGGCCGTCCTGCAAGGCAAGCCCGCGCCGTCGCCCTTCTTCGTGGCCAGCGCCAGCGAGGGCGACGCCTGGCGTAGCGCGCTGTCCGCCTTGGCCGCCATCGCGGGGAGCGGTGCAGGCGAGGTCGCCGGCACCACCGTCATCGCGGCCGAGACGCGGCTGGTCTGGGTGATGACCGTCAACGACTACGGCGCGCTCAGCGACATCAGCCCGATGGAGCAGAAACGCGGCCTGCGCGGCTGGGGCAAGGCCAAGGCGGCCTCACTGCTCAAGCTGTCGAAGGCCGAGACGCTGCCCACGCACGACGCCGTGGTCGCCCGCACGCTGCGTGTCAACCCGCGGGACCGCAGCCTGCGCTTTGACCTGGCCGCCGCCGCGGTGGCGCTGGTCGGGCATCCGCATGTCGCCTTTGACGACACGCCCGACGTGGCGGTGGAGCTGACCGAGGCGCCGCCAGTGCTGGACGTGACCGATCTGGGCGAGCGGCTGCGCGTCACCCTGCAGCCGCCACCACGCTGGGCCGACGCCCGCGCCGAGCGGCAGGAGCCGCAGCTGTGGATCACCAGCGCGGCCGACCAGAAGGAGGCCGACGCGCTGCGTGTGCTGACGATCCTGCGCGACGGGCCGCAGCACGCCCGGCTCGTCCGCTTCAACGCCGCGCAGACGCGGGCGGCGCAGCTCATCGGCGCCGGGCTGGAGGTGCCGAAGGCGGCGTCGGCGCAACTGGACGAGGTGCTGCGCAGCCTGGGCGCGCAGTTCCAGGTGCACAGCGACACGACCGCCGCCGCCCGCGACGTGCCGACCGAATCGCGCCTGCGGGCCGAACTCACGCCCGAGGGCGACGGCGTGGCGCTGCGGCTGGTGGTGATGCCCTTTGGCACCGACGGGCCGCGGGTCAACCCCGGCAGCGGTCGCGCCCGCCTGATCGCCAAGGTCGGCGACGAGACGCTGGGCGTGCAGCGTGACCTTGCCGCCGAACGCTCGCACCTGGAGACGACGGTGGATGCCTGCCCGATGCTGTCGCCGCCCCTGAAGGACGCGCCGGCCGCGTGGCTGGTCGAGCAGCCGGACCAGGCGCTGGCGCTGCTGGAGCGGCTGCACACGCTGAACGCGGTGATGGCGCTGGACTGGCCCAAGGGCAAGGCGATCCGGGTGGATACCGCTGGACTCGGGGCGCTGAAGGTCAGTGTCAAGTCCGGCTCGGAGTGGCTGGCCTTGCAAGGCGGCGTGACGCTCAACGAGCAGCTGGTGGTCAGCCTGGGGCGGCTGCTGGACTGGAGCGCGAGCGAGAAGAGCCGCTTCATCCCGATGGGCGAAGGGCGCTATCTGGCGCTGACGGAGGAGCTGCGCAGCCGGCTGGACGAGCTGGCCAGCGTCGCCGAGATCCACCGCACCGACGCCGCCCGCGTGACGCCCGTGGCGGCGGTGTGGCTGGACACGACGCTCAAGGGCGCGGACCTGGACAGCGACAAGGCGTTCCGCACGCAGATCGACCGGCTGGTGGAAGCACAGCAATTCGAGCCGGTGTTGCCGCGCACCTTGCAAGCCACGCTGCGGCCGTACCAGGAGGAAGGCTACCAATGGGCGATGCGGCTGGCCGAGACCGGGCTGGGCGCCGTGCTCGCCGACGACATGGGGCTGGGCAAGACGCTGCAGGCGCTGGCGGTGCTGCTGGCGCGGGCGGCGGGCGGGCCGGCGCTGGTGGTCGCGCCGACCTCGCTGATCGGCAACTGGCAGGCAGAGGCGCGCCGGTTCGCACCGTCGCTGCGGCTGATGCCGTATGCGGAAGGCGATGCGCAGGGGGACCGGGATGCGCTGCTGGCGGACCTCGGCGCGGGCGATGTGGTGCTCGTGTCCTACCAGTTGCAGCAGCTCAACGGCACAGCCTTCGCGGCGCGGCAGTGGCACACGCTGGTGCTCGACGAGGCGCAGGCGATCAAGAACGCCACCGCCAAGCGCAGCCAGGCGGTGCATGAGCTGAGCGCGGCGTTCCGGCTGGCGCTGTCGGGCACGCCGATCGAGAACCGGCTGTCGGAGCTGTGGTCGATCATGCGGGTGTGCAATCCGGGGCTGCTCGGGACGGCGAGCACGTTCAACCTGCGCTTCGCGGTGCCGATCGAGCGCGACCGGCATCGGGGGGCACAGCGCACGCTGCGCAAGCTGATCGCGCCGTTCATCCTGCGCCGCACCAAGGCGCAGGTGCTCGACGACCTGCCGCCGCGCACCGAGCTGACGATGCTGGTGGACGCCGATGCGACCGAGCACGCGCACTACGAAGCCCTGCGCCGGCAAGCCCTGCGCGACGCCGAGAAGGCGATGGAGGACGACAAGCCGGGCCAGTCGCACCTGAACATCCTCGCGCAGCTCACGAAGCTGCGGCGGGCGGCGTGTGATCCGCGGCTGGTGACGCCGGAGATCAAGCTGGTCGGCGCCAAGGTGAAGGCGTTCGGAGAGCTGGCGGCCGAACTCGCCGCGAACGGCCACAAGGCGCTGGTGTTCAGCCAGTTCGTGGATTTTCTGGCGCTGCTGAAGGAACCGCTGGACGCTGCGGGGTTGCGGTATCAGTACCTCGACGGGTCCACGCCGGCGCTGGAGCGGACGAAGCGGGTCGCAGCGTTCCAGGGGGGGGATGGGGATTTCTTCCTGATCAGCCTGAAGGCGGGCGGGTTCGGGCTGAACCTGACGGTGGCGGATTACGTGGTGATCGCCGATCCGTGGTGGAACCCGGCGGCCGAGGACCAGGCCAGCGGACGCGCCCACCGCATCGGGCAGCAGCGGCCGGTGACGGTCTACCGGCTGGTGCGGGCGGGGACGCTGGAGGAGAAGATCGTGGCGCTGCACCAGGACAAGCGGGAGCTGGCGGACAGTGTGCTGGAGGGGAGCGAGGTGGCGGGGGTGTTGCGGGCGGAAGAACTGATGGCGTTGATGCAGGAGGGGCGGTAAAAACGGCGCGGGTGGGCTGCCGCGTCGCGGGCCCCCGAATGGACAATGGGCACTTGGACTGCACAGACGGAGGTTCCCGATGGGTACGCCTTACGAAAAAGACATCGTGGCCTGGGCGAGCGAGCAAGCGGCGCTGCTGCGGGCCGGCAAGCTCTCGGCCATCGACATCGAGCACATCGCCGAGGAGATCGAGGACGTGGGCAAGAGTGAAAAGCGCGAGCTGGCCAGCCGCATGGCGGTGCTGCTGGCGCATCTGCTGAAGTGGCAGCATCAGCCGGCACGGCGTGGCAGCAGTTGGACCAGCACGATCAAGGTTCAGCGCAAGGCGCTGGCGCGGGCGCTGCGAGCGACGCCCAGCCTCAGCGCTTCGCTGAGCGACCCGGATTGGCTGGAAGGCACCTGGGATGACGCGGTCGGCAAGGCGATTGAGGAAACCGGGCTTGACAACTTCCCTGAGAGCTGCCCGTGGTCGATGGATCAGGTGCTGTCGGTGGAGTTCTTGCCGGGGGATTGACCGGCCTACCGGCGCATAGCGGCTCTTCGGCCCGCTGCGGCGCCCCCTCTGGGGGCGCTTGTGGCCCCGTCCCAGCACCCTTCAGCGAACTCAGTCCGGTCCTGGGCCTCCGGCCCCCTGCCGGCTTGGTTCGACGGACCTGAGCGCAAACCGGAAGCCGAAGCTGGCAAAGCGCTCGTCACGGCCGAGGTAGTTGCGGAAGGCACTGCGAGAACATATAGCCCCGAAGTCCCACGAGCCGCCGCGCAGGGCGCGGCCGGGACCGTCTTGACCCCCATTCGGATCGGTCACGCTTTCCTCGGCATAGCTCCGCCGTGCATCGGCGCACCATTCCCAAACGTTCCCGTGCATCTGGTACAGCCCCCACGGATTCGCAGGCAGCGCCTTCACCGGCACCGTCTGTCGACGATAGACACCGACCTTTCCTCCGGGCGGAGGATGGTTGCCGTCGAAGTTCACCTGATCCGTCGTGATCGTCTCGCCGACGTGATAGGCCGTTTTCGTTCCAGCACGGCAGGCGTATTCCCACTGCGCTTCAGTCGGCAGGAACACCTCGGCCTCAGCCAACTGCCGGTTTAGCGCAGGAAGGAACTTCTCAGTCACATCGTCCCAGCTAACCTGTTCCACGGGTAGATCCGACCCACCCTTGAACACGCTAGGGCTGTCACCCACCACAGCCTGCCACAGCACCTGCGTGGAAGCCGTGTCCGCCAGCCAGAAACCTTGCGTCAGCACCACACGATGACGCGGGGCTTCGTTCTTGATCCAGTTTCTGAACCCGTCATCACCCTGGGCGCCGCAACTCGCCCGTTCGCCATCAGACGAGCCCATCCAGAACACGCCCGGCGCAATCCAGCGCAACCGCTGCACAACGCCATTGAGGGGGATCTCACACCACAGACCGTAGCGGTCGTCGCCCCAGGCGGTTGCGCAGGCGGGCGGGAAGGGGAAGGGGCGGGAAAGTATCACAAGCGCCTCCTGAAAAATTTGCTAACCGAAATCAATATTCTCGATCCAAGTCCCTCATCGCGTAGATCATTTTCCGACGGATCAACAGCCGCCATAGTACTTTCCACCATAGTATCCATCTCAGAAAATACAACAGACTCAGTCATCCCTGAACTGCTTGGCCGCTGTTGAACCGGATCGATATCCCTCATAGCGAACCGAAAACCGATGCTTCCACTTCGGCGACTGCGATGGTTGACATCACGGCAAGCACCGCGAGCACACCGAATATCGAAATCCCAAGCGCCACCGCGCAACGCGCGAGGAGAGCCGGCTTGCCCTCCAACCGGATCTGTCTTTTCCTCTGCCGTATAGGTTCTCGGAACATCCGAACACCACTCCCACACGTTTCCGTGCATCTGGTACAGCCCCCAGCGATTCGGCGGAAGCGCACGCACTTGCATAGTCCGGCCACCGTGCGCATTCACCCTCGCCGGATCAAAGTCACCACCGAACTCAAAAGCAGTTGTGGTGCCTGCTCGGCAGGAAAACTCCCATTGAGCCTCCGTCGGAAGGAACAACAACAGCCTGTCCGATTCACTGCATAGCGGTGTCAGAAACAGTTTTATCACATCGTCCCAGCGTACGTTTACAACTGGACGTTCAGGATCATCGTCCAATGAACTCAGGTTTTCGCCAGTCACCGCTCGCCACAGAGCCTGAGTACAGACCGTGTCTGCAAACCAAAAACCTTCGGTCAGCGTGACCTCGTGCTGCGGGCCTTCGTTACCGAAACGTTCCGGTTCATCAGGAGGAGAACCCATCAGGAATCGGCCGGGCGGTATCCAGCGCATTCGCTGCGTGACACCACGGAACACGACATCGCGGAACACCCCGTAGCGGTCGGTAGTGGAACTGACTAGATGAAAACGACGATCAGCATCGAACTCATCCGGTGGTTCGAATCTGACCGGCCCCGAAGGCTTGGGAAGTCCATCCGGCAGAACCAGGGCCAGCGCCACGGCCGGATTCGCCGAAGTCCAAAACCATCCCTCAATGCCGTGGGGCCGACGCACGGGTGCCACGAGCAGTTGTGATGACCCTGCACGTAGCGCCAGTGCCTGCCGCTCGTCCACGCCACACAACCGAACCACTGCGCCATCCAACACGACCAACCGAGGTTCGCCGGTTTCGCCCACGATGACGTGGCCCGCGTCGATTGGCGCGGTCAGCATCCGCTGCAGAGTACCCGGTGGCTCCGGCTGAAGCTGAACGCACCGCCGCCGCATGTCCTCAACCAGCCAATACCGACGAGCCGCTCCTGGCCTCTGCGCCAGCCGCCCAATCAACCGCGAAGCCTCTGCCCAGGCCGGCAAGTCCTCGCCCTCCGGCCGCGTCACGCCTCGCCGCATCAGGTCAGCGGCCAGCAGATCGGTATAGATCCCCGCGAACCGCTGCGCCGTGCGCGGATCGGCACGGCGTACGGCCTCGCTGGCGAACGTCTGCCACGCCTCCGGGGCCGCCTGTCCACCGGTGTCCCCCGCCCAGCGAGCTACCCGCGTCATAAACTGCTCTGATACCTCAACTTCCTCTGCCGACACCACACAAGCGTCCGCGCTCGCATGGGCCACGTGCAGCAGCACCTCCTCGTGGTTCAGGGCCGCTCGCAGATGGCCGTGGTGCTTCCGGCGCAAGGTCTGGTGGGCGCGTTGCAGCTCGGGCGCCAGCCGCTCGCGGTAGTGGTCGAGCCAACCCGCCGCCGCCTCGGGTGCGACCTCGCACGCCATGCCCGCCCGCACATCCGCATGGCTCCACACCAGCCCCTCGAACCCAGCGTTGCCATGCTGACCCGGCAGCACGCGGCGCAGCGCCCGCAGGAGCGGCGGATCGACTCGGCGCAGACCGGCCACCATCGCCATCAGAGACTGAAAGTCAGGGTCATGCGCGTCGTCTTCTGTTTCGGCGCCGCCCCGCTCTGGCCGCAGCGCACCATCCTGACTCCAGCGGATCACCGGCAACCGCGCCGCCCACTCCGCCGACACCTGCCCGGCCCCCAGCGGCACCAGTGCTTCGACCTGCACACCAGCCGCCAGCGCGTCCTCCACGAAGCCACGCCACGCCGGCTCCATCGCCCCGCCAGGCGACAGCCGCCCCAGATCCCCGACGATCAGCAGCCGACTGCCCGCCGCCGGCATCACCCAGTCGCGGGCCTCGAACTCGGCTGCATCATCCGGTCCGGCATCACCGCGCCACCCTGTCCACTGCCCCCACGGCCCGTTCGACAGGATGCGCAGCGACACGCCGTGGCGCCCGCACTGCCGCCGCAACTGCGCGCACAGGCGGTGCATGTCCCAGCGGTACGGCCACAGGCGCGGGCTGAAGTCCAGCACGACGACGAGATCCGGATGCCAGCGCGTGCACGTGCGCAGCGGCAGGTGGTGGCGCAGCGGCTGCTGTCGCGCCACCGCCCGGCACAGCGCCGCCATGTCCACCCCCGCCCGACGCGACTTCACCAGTCGTTGCCGCAGTACCGGCGTCAACCGCGCCCACGGGACCAGATCCTCGAACTCGAATTGCCGCTCGGCGCATCGCGCCTTCGCCTCGTCCTCGGTGATCGGCTCGACCTGGGGCATGGGATCAGTCGGTGCCTCGTCGCCCGGAATCTCGGTGCGCTCGACGACCGCCCAGATCGTGTCCATCTGCAAGGGAGGTTGGGACACATTCTCGACTTCGGACGGAATCCATCCGTCAGATCCAACTTCGAGGACTACTCGGTCGGATAT
>JAAFKB010000199.1 GCA_013299055.1 Sphaerotilus sp. | reverse complement strand
GGCCGAGATGTCGAAGCCGATGGTGGGCAGGTGCTGGCCGAACTCGACGACCAGCGGCAGGCCGACATAGCCGACGCCGAGAACCGCGACGGTGGGGGTGGACGGGGAGGAGTGCATGCAGGGCGGGGGAAGGTTCGACTCGACCGGGATTGTGTCCGACCCACAAAGTCAACGTGAAAAACCTATCGGTACCACTCTATTCTTGCGTGCCCCGCACCTGAGGATGGCGCCGGGGGGGTGTCATTCGCTAGCATCCTGGCGGGGTCGAAAACACATTGGCACAGAACCCCAAGCCAAGGGAGCATGTCCACACACCGATGGACAAGGTACAAAATGCAAAAAATCCGAACGATGTGGGGAAGTTCATGCGGGCTTCCCCGGTTGTTGACACACACTTTGCGTACAGTGTGTCCGATAAATAGCGGGGAAATGACAGATGTCGTCTGAAGTGCAAATCCATGGGGTACTTGGCCCGGTTCGTTACGGGCCGGAGGGCCTGAACCTGAACAGCCCCGCCAACGCCCTGCCCTTCTCGGCGCCGCCACCGTCGGTGCCGGTCTTCGCCGCGGCGCTGCTGGAGCCGCTGCTGGCCGTGGCCGCTTTCCTGGTCGTCCACTTCGCCCATGGCAACGTGCTGGACCGCGCGGCGATGCTGCTGTCCATCATGGTCATGCTGCTGGTTTTTCCGGGCACCAACCGCTTCTACGAGAACCGACTGAACGCCCTGGTGGACATCGTGGTCGCCTGGGGGACGGTGCTGGTCATCCTGACGCTGTGCGGCTTCGCGACCAAGAGCTTCCGGTTCTTCGACACCTCGGTGCTCATCTGGTGGGCCGTGGCCACGCCGGTGGCCCAGTACGCCAGCGTCCTGATCGGCGGCGCGCTGATGCGGCGCCACGCCCGCCACCCCGACGCCCGTCGCCCCGCGCTGGTGATCGGCGCAGGCACGCTGGGCGCCAAGGTGGCCCGCATCCTGCAGGACCGCCGCCCCTTCGGCCATGACTTCGTCGGCCACCTCGAAGACCGGGACGCCACCCGCTGCGCGCCGGAGTCCATCGCGCACATCGTCGGCAAGATCGGCGAAGCCCTGGAGTGCATCCAGCGCCACAACATCCGGGATGTCTACATCACCCTGCCCCTGAGTTCGCAGCCGCGCATCGACCGCCTGATCGCCGACCTGCACGACAGCGCCGTCTCGATCTACTTCGTGCCGGACGTGGCGGGGGTCAACGTCATCCAGGGCCGGATGCGCAACATGGACGGCGTGCCGGTCGTCAGCCTGCTGGAAAGCCCCTTCGTCGGCATCAACGGCCTGTTCAAGCGCATCTCCGACATCGTGCTGTCCTGTGTCATCCTGGTGCTGATCTCGCCCGTCCTGCTCGCGGTGGCCATCGGCGTGAAGCGCAGCTCGCCCGGCCCGATCGTGTTCAAGCAGCGCCGCAACGGCGTCGATGGCAAGGAGATCACGGTCTACAAGTTCCGCTCGATGTCCACCATGGACAACGGCGCGGTGGTGAAACAGGCCACCCGCGGGGACGCGCGCATCACGCCCTTCGGCGCCTTCATCCGCCGCACCTCGCTGGACGAACTCCCCCAGTTCATCAACGTCCTGCAAGGCCGCATGAGCATCGTCGGCCCGCGCCCGCACGCCGTCGCCCACAACGCGCAATACCGCGAGCTGGTGCAGTCCTACATGCTGCGGCACAAGGTCAAGCCGGGCATCACCGGCTGGGCGCAGGTCAATGGCTACCGCGGCGAGACGGACACGCTGGACAAGATGATCGGGCGGGTGCAGTACGACATCGACTACCTGCGGAACTGGTCGCTGACGATGGACCTGCGGATCATCGCGAAGACGGTCAAGCTGACGTTCTGGGACAAGAACGCCTACTGACGCCGCGTGCAGAGGCAGGACTAAACTCGTGCGATGGAGCTGTTCGAGGGCAACCGGGCACTGTTCGACGGACTGGCCGCCGAGACCCGCTGGGACTGGACGCAACGCTACCCGGTCATCCGCATCAGCTTCTCGGACGGCGTGCTGCACAGCCGCGCCGAGCTGGATCGCCGCATCGCCGAAATCCTGCGCCTCAACCGGGAAACACTCGGAGTCCCCCTGTCCGCCGAGATTCACGCGGACGACCTCACCAGCAACTTCGCCGATCTCATTCGCCAGACCCGCCATCACCACGGCGCCCGAGCGGTGGTGCTGATCGACGAGCACGACAAGCCCATCCTCGACAACATCACCGACCCCGACACCGCACGGGTCATGCGCGACGGCCTGAACAACCTCACCGACCTGACCATCGACCCAGCCTACAGCGCCCTGTGCGGCTACACCGACCAGGACGTGGACACGGTGTTCGCCCCCGAGCTGCATGGGTTGGACCGAGACGAGATCCGCCGCTGGTACAACGGCTACAACTGGCTCGGCACCAGCGTCTACAACCCGTTTGATCTGCTGCTGCTGTTCCGCAACCGCTCGTTCCAGCCCTACTGGTTCGAGACCGGCACCCCCACCTTCCTCGTCGAACTGCTCAGCCAACGCCAGCAGTTCACGCCCGACCTCGGCCGGCTGCACGCCGCCGAGTCGCTGCTGTCCACCTTCGATGTGGACTACATCGCCAGCGAGGCGCTGCTGTTCCAGGCTGGCTATCTCACCATCGACACCAGCCGCACCATCCCAGGCCGGCGCGAGTTCACGCTCAAGTACCCGAACCTCGAAGTGCAGGCCAGCTTGAACGACAGCCTCCTGCAGCAGTTGTGCGGGCGCCCCGGCATCCCTGGCCGCCAGATCAGCCGGCTCTATGACCTGCTGGTGGCGCGTGACGTGGCAGGGCTGGAGCCGCTGTTCCACGCCTTCTTCGCCACCATCCCGCACGACTGGTACCGCTCGAACGACATCGCCCGCTTCGAAGGCTATTACGCCAGCGTCTTCTACAGCCACTTCGCCGCGCTGGGGCTGGACATCCGGGTGGAGGACGCGACAAACCACGGGCGGATCGACATGACCGTGCTGTTCGAGGGGCAGGTGTGGATCTTCGAGTTCAAGGTGGTGGAACTCGCGCCCAAAGGGGAGGCATTGCAGCAGATCCGGGACCGGGGCTACGCCGACAAGTACCGGGCGCGTGGGGAACCGATTCACCTCGTTGGGGTCGAGTTCAGCCGGGACAGCCGCAATATCGTTGGGTTCAGGTTCGAGCAGTTGTCCAACGACATGACTTCACTATCATAAAATAGTGACAATTCAGCATTCAAACTGAATCATTAACATTTAAACAACCCTCATCTAGGGAAATCCATTAGGCTAGCACTCTGTAATCGGATCCGACAATCCGTATGTTGGGAAACAAAGAATA
>JAAFKB010000198.1 GCA_013299055.1 Sphaerotilus sp. | reverse complement strand
CAGATCGTGCATGTGAAGGCAGCGATCCCGGCCAAGGGCCTGCGCAGCATGGACACCGTGTGGGTCACCGGCACGATGCGCACCGAGCGGCGTGACACCGACATGGGCGTGAGCGGCTACACGCTCGAAGGCGCGGTGGTGGAGAAGTACGTGGAGCCGCCGTTGCCGCCGGCGACGAAGTAAGGGCGAGCGGCGAGGTGCTCAGCGCCCCGCGCTGTCGTCCTTGAGCGCCTGCATCAGCACGTCCATGTCCAGCCGCGCATGGCGCGCATCGACGGCGTGCAGCACCCCCTCGCGCCGCAGCGCCGACACCAGCCGGCTCGCCGTCTCGAAGGTCATGTCCAGCATCGCGCCCATCTCCTGGCGCGTCGGCATCCAGATCCGGCCCTGCGCGTCGCCGAACTCGCTGAGCTTGAGCAGCAGCCGCAGCATCCGGTGGCGCGCCGGGCCGCGGGCGAGTTCGGTCAGCCACTCGTCGGCGTCGTCGAGTGCGCGTTGCCAGCGTTTCATCAGGTCACGCGTGATTTCGGGGTGGTCCGCCGAGAGTTCGTCGATCAGCACCCGTGGAATGCGGCAGACATGCACCTCGGTACACGCCACCGCATCGGCCGCATAGGTCTGGTGCAGGATCGACTCCAGCCCGAGCAGGTCGGTGCGCCCGGCCAGCCGGAGGATGCGGCGCTCGCCGGCCTCGCTGGTGCGCTCCAGCCGCAGCACGCCGCTGCGCACGGTGTAGACCGCGTTGCCGCTGTCCTGCGCGGCGTAGAGCGTCTGGCCCGGCTCCAGCTTGATGTCGGCGATGCGGTAGTGGATCTGGGCCAGCGCGGCTTCATCGAGCGCGCCGAACAGCGCGAACTGGCGCACTCCGCAGCTCGAACAGACCTGGGCTTGCGGGTTGTAGGGGCCGAACTCAGGCTTCAGAGGAATGATCGGGACAGGTTGGCCCATGGCGTTCTTTGGTCATGTGGACAGGCGGTCGAGTATGGCGTGTTTGACTGGTGAGGGGCTGACACCGTGCCCGTGTGGCCGGTCTGCCTGCCCGGTATCATGCCCGGTTGCCCTCGCGCCGCCGGAAGCTGTCTGCCATGCCCCTCGAATCGCCCAAGTCGCCCGTCCGCCAGTCGCTGATTTCCGTCCGCGGTGCCCGCACGCACAACCTGAAGAACATCGATCTCGACCTGCCGAAGAACGCGCTGGTCGTGATCACCGGGCTGTCCGGGTCGGGCAAGTCGAGCCTGGCGTTCGACACGCTGTACGCCGAGGGCCAGCGCCGCTACGTCGAGAGCCTGAGCGCCTACGCCCGCCAGTTCCTGCAACTGATGGACAAGCCGGACGTGGACGTGATCGAGGGCCTGTCCCCGGCGATCTCCATCGAGCAGAAGGCCACCAGCCACAACCCGCGCTCCACCGTCGGCACGATCACCGAGATCCACGACTACCTGCGCCTGCTCTACGCCCGCGCCGGCACGCCGCACTGCCCCGACCACGGCCAGCCGCTGCAGGCGCAGAGCGTCAGCCAGATGGTGGACGCTGCGCTCGCGCTGCCCGAGGAGACGAAGCTGATGGTGCTCGCACCCGTGGTGCGCGACCGCAAGGGCGAGTTCGTCGAGCTGTTCGAGGGGATGCAGGCGCAGGGCTACGTGCGCTTCCGGGTCGATGGGCAGGTCGTCGAGGCGACCGAGGTGCCGCCGCTGAAGAAGACCGAGAAGCACGACATCGACGTGGTGATCGATCGCCTCAAGGTGCGCCCGGACGCGCAGCAGCGGCTGGCCGAGAGCTTCGAGGCGGCACTGCGCATCGCGGAAGGGCGTGCCCTGGCGCTGGAGATGGACACCGGCCGCGAGCACCTGTTTTCGAGCAAGTTCTCGTGCCCGGTGTGCAGCTACTCGCTGTCGGAGCTGGAGCCGCGGCTGTTTTCGTTCAACTCGCCCGTGGGTGCCTGCCCGAGCTGCGACGGGCTGGGGCACGTCAACGTGTTCGACCCGGAGCGGGTGGTGGCGTTTCCGACGCTGAGCCTGGGCAGCGGCGCGGTCAAGGGCTGGGACCGGCGCAATGGCTACACCTTCTCCACCTTGGAGAGCGTGGCGGCGCACTACAAGTTCGACCTCGACCAGCCGTTCGAGGAACTGGCCCCGCAGCACCGGCAGGTGCTGCTTTACGGCTCGGGCGAGGAGGAGATCACCTTCGTCTACGCGGCGGAAGGCGCGGGCGGCAAGAAGCGCAGCGTCAAGCGCGCCCACCCCTTCGAAGGGATCATCCCCAACCTGGAGCGCCGCTACCGCGAGACCGACTCCTCCGCCGTGCGCGAGGATCTGGCGCGGTACCAGGCCAACAAGCCGTGCGCGGAGTGCGGCGGCGCCCGGCTGCGGCGCGAGGCGCGCAACGTGTTCCTGGCGGACGCGGGCGGCCTGCCGCAGAAGGCGATCTTCGAGGTCGAGCACGCCACGCTGTCCGACTGCCTCGCCTACTTCGAGGCGCTGCACCTCAAGGGTGCCAAGGCCGAGATCGCCGACAAGGTGGTGCGCGAGATCCGGGCGCGGCTGAAGTTCCTCAACGACGTGGGCCTGAACTACCTGAGCCTGGACCGCAGCGCCGACACGCTCTCCGGCGGCGAGGCACAGCGCATCCGGCTGGCGTCGCAGATCGGCTCGGGGCTGTCGGGCGTGATGTACGTGCTGGACGAACCCAGCATCGGCCTGCACCAGCGTGACAACGAGCGGCTGATCGGCACGCTCCGGCACCTGCGCGACCTCGGCAACAGCGTGCTGGTGGTCGAGCACGACGAGGACATGATCCGCGCCGCCGACCATGTGGTGGACATGGGGCCGGGCGCCGGCGTCCACGGCGGGCGCGTGATGGCGCAGGGCACGCCTGACGAGGTGGCCGCCAACCCCGATTCCCCCACCGGCCGCTACCTCGCGCAGGTGATGCGCATCGAGCTGCCCGCGCAGCGCCGCCGGCTGCAGGACCAGGCCGATCCGCGGGTGCTGCGTGTCGTCAATGCGCGGGGCAACAACCTGAAGGGCGTCACGGCCGAGATCCCGGTGGGGCTGTTCACCTGCGTCACGGGCGTGTCCGGCTCGGGCAAGAGCACGCTGATCAACGACACGCTCTATGCCGCCGTGTCGCGCAAGCTCTACCAGAGCCACCAGGAGCCGGAAGCCCACGACGAGATCGAAGGGCTGGAGCATTTCGACAAGGTCATCAACGTCGATCAAAGCCCCATCGGCCGCACGCCGCGCAGCAACCCCGCCACTTACACCGGCCTGTTCACGCCGATCCGCGAACTGTTCGCCGAGATGCCCACCGCCCGCGAGCGCGGCTACGGGCCGGGGCGCTTCAGCTTCAACGTCGCGGGCGGGCGCTGCGAGGCGTGCCAGGGCGACGGGGTGCTGAAGGTGGAGATGCACTTCCTGC
>JAAFKB010000197.1 GCA_013299055.1 Sphaerotilus sp. | reverse complement strand
AGTAGATCTCGACCTTCTTGCCGGCCTTGTCGAAGCCGTAGATCTCGTAGCACTTGCCCTTGCTGACCTTGAAGGTCTTGATGGTGTAGCCCTGGGCTTCGATCTTGGTCTTGAAATCGGCTTCCTTCATCCACTGGCTTTCGGCAGCGGTGCAGGCGGGGCCGGCCATCGCGCCGGTGACGGTCAGCGAGGCGACGAGGAGGGCGAGGAGCTTGGACATGGTGTGGGTTTCCTGAGGGAGTGGCACCTGGACTGGCCAGTGCGCATGTTGGTGTGGAGGTCCATCGACACCCTGTTGCCGGGAGCCGATGACTGCATTGAACCCAGCCGACATGAAGCGAAAGTGAAGCCGAATTGATACTTCATGAACAATCGGCCGGCTTGGTAAGATCTGGCACCGACCCGGAATCGGTCATAGAGCACACCAGAACCACAGCCTTGCGGGGACTTGCAGCATGACGATGAAGACACTCACCGAGCGGTTCCTGACCCTCTTCGGCGACATCAAGGTCTTCCGTTTCCCCTTCTTCCTCGTCTATGACCCCGGCTCCTACCAGGTCAAGGGCGACGACGTGCGGGCGCTGCTGGGCGTGCTGCAGCCGGGCGACATCCTGCTGCGCGCCTACTCCAACTACCTGGACGGCAAGTTCATCCCCGGCAAGTTCTCGCATGCGGGCCTGTATTGCGGCGCAGTCCACGAAGACGACCGCGCCCTGGTCGGCACCCGCCAGCGCAGCCGGGTCGCGCGCGACGAGGCCCAGTCCACGCTGTTCCACACCGGCGAGCAGATGGTGGTCCACGCCATGGCGGAAGGTGTGTTCATCGAGGACATCCTGACCTTCAGCCGCTGCGACCAGCTCGTGGTGCTGCGCCTGCCGGACCACCTCACGCTGCCGGACGGTGCTGCCCCCTCCCCCATCGACCCGGCCCTGCTGTCGCCCGAGGAGCACAGCCTGCGCGAACGGCTGGCGTCGGGCGAGGCCATCCCCCGCGAGGAGTTCGCCGCGCTGGCCATCGCCGAGGCGCTGCGCACGGTCGGGCGTGACTACGACTTCGGTTTCGACTTCACCGACTTCAAGCGGCTGAGCTGCTCCGAGCTGGTGTACTGGTGCTACAAGGCGGTGGCCGAGCTGATCGACGTGCAGCCGCGGTGGGTGAAGGTGCTGTTCCTGCAGCGCCTGGCCATCCCGCCGGACGACTTCCTCAACGACCGCCTGCAGCGCGTCTGGGCCAGCGCCTCGGCGCGCAACCGACACCCGGAGCTGGGTTTCCCGACACCCAGCCGGCTCAGCCGCTGACCCGCTGCGCGTGGTCCCGGTCCGGGCGGTGCCACGGATCGACGTGGGTCATCAGGTTGAGCACGCGGTGGCGCTGCAGCACGCGGTGGCGCGCCTCGACAGCGATGTCATGGCCCTGCTCCACTGTCAGCGTGGCATCCACCTCGATGTGCGCATCCACCACGACCATGTCGCCCATCTTGCGGGTGCGGATGTCATGCACGCCGCTGACGCCCGGCGTCTCCAGCAGCGTCTGGCGGATGGCTGCCACCTCGTCGTCGTCGATGGCGCGGTCCATGAGGTCGTGCAGCGCCTCCCAGGCAAAGCTCCACCCCATGCGCCCGACCATGAAACCGACGATCAGCGCCGCGATCGGATCCAGGATCGGGTAACCGAGCAGGTTGCCGGCGATGCCGATGGCCACCACCAGCGAAGACGCCGCATCCGAGCGCGCATGCCACGCATTGGCCACCAGCAGGCTCGACTTGACCCGCTTGGCCACGGCCAGCATGTAGCGGAACAGCAGCTCCTTGCCCACCAGCGCCGCGCCGGCCACCCACAGCGCCACGGCCCCGACCGGGGCGACCGACGCGGGCGACTGCAGCTTGCCGAAGGCCGACCAGACCATGCCGACCCCGACCACCAGCAGCAGCACGCCCAGCACCAGCGAGGCCGCGTTCTCGACCCGCTGGTGGCCGTAGGGGTGGCTCTCGTCGGCGTCGCGCTGGCTCTGGCGGTTGGCCACCAGCACGACGAAGTCGGCCACCAGATCGGACAGCGAGTGCAGCCCATCGGCGATCAGCGCCTGGGACTTGGCCGCCATGCCGACCGAGATCTGCAGCGCCGTGAGCAGCAGGTTGACGACCACGCTGACCCAGGTGCTGCGCGAGGCGGCAGCGGCGCGCTCCTCGGCGGTGTGCTCGGTGTCTTCGGGATCGTCGGTGGGCGTGGAGAATTGCATGGTCGGATTCTGAACCTGCGGCAGCGCGGCAGGGTGTTCATTCGATACCGCAGCGACCCCAACTGAACCTTCTCCATGCCCATCGACATCCTCATCAGTGAAGTCGGCCCGCGTGACGGCCTGCAGAGCGTCCAGGCGACGATGCCCACCGCCGACAAGCGGGCGTGGATCGACGCGCTGCACGGCGCCGGCCTGCGCGAGATCGAGGTCGGCTCGTTCGTGCCCGCCAGGCACCTGCCGCAGATGGCCGACGTGGCTGAGGTCGTCCGCCACAGCCTGGGCAAGCCGGGACTGACGGTGATGGCGCTGGCTCCGAACCTGCGTGGCGCAGCAGCGGCGATCGCGGCCGGGGTCCACAAGGTCACGCTGCCCGTCTCGGCAAGCGAGGCCCATTCGCTGGCCAACGTGCGCCAGACCCGTGCGGAGATGGTCGAGGTGGTGCGCGAGGTGGTCCGTCTGCGCGACGCGCAAGCACCGCAGGTGCGCATCGAGGTCGGTCTGTCCACGGCCTTCGGCTGCACGCTGCAAGGCCCGGTGCCGGACGATGACGTGGTGCGGCTGGCCGCGGCGCTCGCCGCAGCGGGCGTCGACGAGATCGGCCTGTCCGACACCACGGGCATGGCGAACCCGGCCCAGGTGCGGCGGCTGTTCCAGCGGGTGCGGGCGGAGATCGGCGCGCGCACCGGGTCGGCCCACCTGCACAACACCCGCGGCCTGGGACTGGCGAACTGCCTGGCCGCCTACGACGTGGGCGTGCGCATCTTCGACAGTTCGCACGGCGGATTGGGCGGCTGTCCCTACGCGCCGGGCGCCTCGGGCAACGTCGTCACCGAGGATCTGGTGTTCCTGTTCGAGTCGATGGGCGTGGCCACCGGCGTGGACCTGGACAAGCTGATCCGCGCTCGCGCCCTGCTGCAAGCGGGCCTGCCGGGCGAGCCGCTCTACGGCATGACCCCGGACGCCGGACTGCCCAAGGGCTTCGTCTACGCCCGGGACCGCGCCGACAGGTGAAGCTGGCTCAGCGCGGGAGCGCCTGCGCCTCGGCGGCCAGGCGGGTGATGCGCGCCCAGTCGCCGGACTTGACCGCATCCGCCGGCGTCAGCCACGAGCCGCCGCAGACCTTGACGTTCGGCAGCGCGAGGAACTGCGGTGCCGTCTCCAGCGTGATGCCACCGGTCGGGCAGAACACCACGTCGTG
>JAAFKB010000196.1 GCA_013299055.1 Sphaerotilus sp. | reverse complement strand
CCAGTTTCGGGCGGTTAGCTCAGCGGTAGAGCACTGCCTTCACACGGCAGGGGTCGCAAGTTCGAAACTTGCACCGCCCACCAGAACCAGCCTCGCAAGTCATTGATTTGCGGGGCTTTTTCTCGTCAATATGTATCTGTCCGGGATGGCCTGAACAGGCAGTATGAAAAAGGTGTGAAAAACAGGGGTTCAGGATCTCCCTGTCTGCGTTTTCTGGTGGCGTTGCCGTGGCGCAACCAGTCCGGTCACGATCAGCACCATCCGTTGCAACAGGCGTTTGAACATGGCGACTCGACCCGCACCACGATGGTGGTGGTCGGCGGTGAAGATGTGGCTCTCGACCAGGATGACCGCCGTGACGACGGGCGGGCGGCGGTCCATCGGGCAGTGCCAAGCAGATCGGCGACCCGTAGCCCTTCCCCTTGGTGCCAGTCCTCAGCCTGGGCAGCAGGATCGTGCCGGCCAGCAGCGCCAGCCCGGACTATCTCGCGCAGGGTCTGGACTGGCGGGGGTCACAGTCTCCAAGGTGCATGTGGCTGGCGCCACCGATACTAGGCCGTCCGGTATCGCCAGCAGCACCCGCATTTGGCTTTTACGGGCAGGCCGTGAAAGACACCTCAGCCACTGGCGGAAGTCTCGAACTACGAAAGTTTCGTAGTAGTCGGCACCTGCTCCCCAGAAGCGAGTTCAGCTCGCAGGCACGCACGCGGCGGCTCACGACTGGGGCAAAGTGCGTTTCCGTGCTTTGCCTGACCAGCCCGCAGGTAGCAAAGGGTCCGGCTCGCCAGAACGGGCGAGCGGCTCGCAGGCGCGCAGAGGGTGCAATCTGAGATGTGACCCTTCGACCTGGGCAAAGTGCTCCCGACAAGGGGAGAACCTGACCGGCCAGCAGGTAGGGCAGCCAGAAGAGGCAAAGCCCGGACGTGCCAGACCTTGATGTGGTTGTGGTGCTGGTCAGACCGAGTCCGCCACCTCGTGCAACATCCTCAGAACGACAGCAGGGTCGTCCGGCAGTCTAAGGGCGCCGGCCACGATCCGCACGGCACCAGCGGGCAGCGCCTCCAACAGCCGCCGATCGTCCTCGGTCGTGGCGCTGGCGACGATGCGGCCGATCAGCTCCTCGTGGCGGTCGTGGTGCAACCTGAACCCCCTCGGGATTCCGTAGGGGAAGCCTCCCTTGGGCCACGGGTCGCCGGGCAGCGCCACGCGCAGCGCCTCCAGAAGCTCGCCGAACGCGCCGCACAGCGCGGCATCGTCTGGCCCCGTGGCGGTCGGCTTGCGCTGCTCAAGTGCCGCCAGCCGCTTCAGCAGTGCCGTGCTCACGCCGCTGACTCCTGGGGCGGGAAGATGGCGTCAACGCACCCGGCCAGTTCCGGGCGCCGCGCTGCAATCGACCGCGCCAGCGATGCACAGATGCCCTGACGCCGCATTTCATCGCGGGCCTGCTCCAGCGTCATCACCTTCACGGCGGCAGGTGGTCGGCGGGCCTCCAGTTCGATCAGGCGGCGTTTCAGCGTGGCGTTCATGGCTTCTGTGCCTCCAGTGCTGCAATCCGTTGTTCAAGTTCTTCTACCTCGCGGACCTTCGCCACCGATGCCAAGCACGACAGCAGCGCCGATGCCTGCGACACGCTGACGACGCCACTCATTGCAGCGTCGGCGATGGCCTGGGCACGATCCGCCAGCGTGGCGCCCTCGGCGACTTCGACAGGCACAGGCACCACGTCACCAGCCTTCCCTATGCCGCGCTCGATCACGGCCAGTGCAGCAGCCAGCCGTACCCGGTCGCCGTCGCCGTTCTGCATGATCGACAACACCACGTCGAGTGCAGCCGCCGACGATGCGCGGGCCAGTGCTTCGACCTCGCGGGCCTCTGCTGACTTCTTGGGCCGCCCTCGCGGGTTGCCTGAAACCCCCTTCGGCCAGGGCGGTGATTTCTGCTTGTTCGCAGGGGTGCCGTCGTCCGGCAGTTCGATCAGGTCGGTGTTGTCGCTCACGTCGTCCTCCTCACGTTGATCTCGCGGGCCACGGCCGCCCATGCCTCGGGTGAGCCTTCCACGGCCCATTCGTAGCCGCTCCACATCTCCGCCACCTGCAGACCGAGATGCACGGCCACGGGCCACACCGCCCGCCACTGGTCGCGGTCGCGGCGGTACAGCAGCACCGGCAGTGCGCCCATGCGCTGCGCCTGGGCGACGGCCTGCGCCCACCACTGGCGGATGTCGCCACGGCTCGCGCTGGCATGGCGCTTGATCTCGACCGACCAGCCGGGCACGCCTTCCAGGTCCGAATCGCCAGCGTGTTGACGCACACGCCGCTTGACCGAGTAGCCGGTCAGCTCAGCCAGGATGCCGGCAATCTCGCGCTCGCCGGTCTGCCCCTTGGTCCTCTGCATCGCGCCCATGGTCAGATCCCGTGACGGTTGGCGACGACTTGGCACTGATCGGCACCAGCACAGCGGACGGCTTCATGCGCCAGTGCCAGCGAGCGGCCGTTGACCTTGCCAGCCAGCGTCCAGGCATCCAGTTCGTCGGCGTGGTGATCAGGGAAGCCGCCAGCGCGTGCGGCATCCAGCAGCTCGCACAACACGGCATGGAAGCGGCGGCGATCAGCGGCGGTGGACTCGCCACGAGGTGAACCCAGCACCGAAGCACAGATCGCCAGCGCAGAAGCCCCAGCAGTGCGGATCGTGAAGCCGCCGTTGGCGTCGCGGGGGTAGTCGGTCAGGTCGTTCATGGGGTGGTCCTCGTGTTCGGTGTGAAGCCAGGGCAGGCGCGGCCATGCCCATTCATCAGGTCGCACCAGACGGGCAAGCCCTTGTCCGCAAGCCCGGCGGCGGTCGGCTGGGTGCATGTGCGTGCTGCGCTCATGTGGGTGCAGCGGTCGCACGTCTGGCGGCTTGCGCGGGTCTTCGGCCATGCCACGACGGCACGAGGGAACACGGCGCGGATGATCGCCACGGCCTCGTGGATGACAGCCTCGGGTGCGTGGTGCAGGTAGCCGAACGATCCGCTCCCGAGCACCATCTGGCTTTTGCGGCTCACCGATGCCGCCCACGACGGCCAGCGGCTGCGCAGGCTCGGCACCAGGGAATCGGCACAGTGCGCTTGGTAGGCGCACAGCAGCGGATACCCGACGTTGCGCGGCTCGCTCCAGGTCAGGCGCCACAGCTTGCCCATGCGGGTGATGGTGACGACGGGTTTCATGTCGGCATGGTCTGCCGCGTACTGGACGTGATCTGTTTTCATGCTGGTTTCTGATTTGGTGCTGCGAAGTAACGAAGTAAACGAAGTAAGCCAAAAATGCCTTATGAATCAACAACTTAGAGCGGCTAACACAACCTGCGCAGAGTCCGCAGGCAGATGATGGAACAGGCCAGGGACAAAAGCGCCACATGGGTCGTGATGCTGCGCTCTAAGCGCACCCTGAGCTTGCCGAAGGCCGCCAGCC
>JAAFKB010000195.1 GCA_013299055.1 Sphaerotilus sp. | reverse complement strand
TGCCCGGGAACACGCGGCCCGGATCCTGCGCCATGGAGATCGAGCCCGGCACGTTGTGCGAACGGCTGTTGCCGTGCGACGCGCGCTGCGAGCTGAAGTTGTGGCGCTTGATGGTGCCGGCGAAGCCTTTACCGATCGAGGTGCCTTGCACGTCGACGGTCTGGCCAGCGGCGAACAGCGTGACCGGAACCGTGGCACCGGCCTTGTATTCGGCGGCGACTTCCGGGGTGACGCGGAACTCTTGCAGCAGCTCACCGGCTTCGACACCGGCCTTGGCCAGGTGTCCGGCTTCGGGCTTGGTGACGCGGGAGACCTTGCGGGCGCCGAACGCGACTTGCAGCGCGACGTAGCCGTCCGTGTCCACGGTTTTGACCTGGGCAACGCGGTTGTTGGACACGTCGAGCACGGTCACGGGCACGGTATCACCGTCGTCCGTGAAGATGCGCATCATGCCCACCTTGCGGCCCAGCAATCCGAGGCGATTGCTAAGACTCATGGTTCTTCTCCAATAACCCGACAACGATTGGCCGGGCTGACTAGGTTGTTGCCGCCTCAACCTGCCCCGCAAAGGACCGACCGAACCGGAACGACGAAAATGGGCGCAATTTGACTTGCTGCCCGAAAAGCTCGCGATTGTCGCACAAACCTCACGACCAGCGCAACAGGCACTCGTCGCGCCAGTACGCCAAGTCGCTGTAGTACGCCTCCCACACACAGCCGATGCAGCCGCTCTCGCAGCAATTGTCGGGCGCATCGGGCGGGCGGGTCAGCTCGACGCCCAGCCGGCCGGCCCGGTCCTGTACCGCACGGACCAGCGCCTGGGCTTCACGGCGCTCGGTGGGGTTCCACTGCTGGAGGGCCTCGTCAGGAATCATGCCGCATGCCCCCTCAACCCGCCTCGGCCTGCGCCCGCCGTCGCCGCTCGCGGCTGTTCGCCAGGTGCGTGCGCATCGCGGCCCGCGCACCATCCGAATCCTGGCTGGCGATGGCATCGAAGATGCTCTCGTGCTCGGTGTTGACGCGGCGCAGGTAGCGCAGCCGCTCCGGGTCGAGCACGTCCCCCGGCTCCAGCCGCGCCCGCGGAATGATCCGGCTGCCGAGCGCAGTCATCAGCTCGGCAAAATGGTGGTTGCGGGTGGCGCGGGCGATTTCCAGATGGAACTGGAAGTCCGCCCCGATCGCATCCCGCCCATCCTCGACCGCCTGCATGACCGTGTCGAGCGCCGCGCGCATCGTCCTCAGGTTCTCGTCGGTGCGGCGCTGCGCCGCCAGCGCCGCCGCTTCGGTCTCGACCCCGATGCGCAGCTCCAGCACCGCGATCACGTCGCGCAGCGTCGCCATCTGCTCCGGCGCAATGCGAAAGCCTGGCGCGTCGCCCAGTTCCAGCACGAAGGTGCCGATGCCGTGGCGCGTCTCGACCAGCCCGGCCGCCTGCAGCCGCGAGATCGCCTCGCGCACGACGGTGCGGCTGACCGCGAACTCGACCATGATCGCCGACTCGGTGGGCAGCTTGTCGCCCGGACAGAGCTGGCCATTGCGGATGCGGTCGCCCAGGGATTCGACCAGGTCAAGCGCCAGGGTACGGGAACGGCGGCGGACGGGAGACGGGGGGTGCATGGCAGGATTCGTGGCGGATCGGGCGGCGGACTAGGGCGTTGGCACTGTACCAAGCTCGGGTGCGCCCAGTCCTGACAAGCGGCCGGCACCGCGGCGAGCCGTCGATCCACGGGCCACCACGCGCGAGGTGAGCGTCTCGTGGACACCAGCGGCCTCGCCTGGCACGTCGCCCCGGATGCGCTCGATGAGGCGCTGCATCGCGATCTCGCCGGTCTTCTCGCTGGCAGTGTCCACCGTGGTCAGGGCCGGACTCGCATAGCGTCCATAGACGATGTTGTCGAAGCCAGCGATCGACACATCGTCCGGCACCTTCAGCCCCAGCGCCTGTGCCTGACCGAGCACGCCCAGCGCCAGCAGGTCGTTGTAGGTCACCACGGCGTCCGGCGGCTCGGCGCACAGCAGCACGGACGACGCCACCCGCTCGCCCTCTTCCGCCACCGCCGCCTCGACATCGAACCGCCGCAGCACGCCACCACTGCCGGCGAACGCCTCCTGCAAGCCCTGCCAGCGCTCGGTGCTCCAGCGGGCACTGCTGAACCCGATGTAGCTGATCCGGCGGTGTCCGAGGTCGCGCAGGTGGCGGCCCAGCATCAGCGCCGACACCCGGTTGTCGGCCCCGACGCTGTAGCAGCCCGCCCCCGGTTGCTGCCCGCCGTAATAGACCACGGGCAGACCGGAGTGCCGCAACCAGTCCAGCGCCGGCTCGGACAGGCGGGCGCTGACGATCAGCCCGTCCACCCGGCGGCTGAGCGCCTGCAGCATCGTCAGCTCCGGCGTGTGCCCCTCGGCCGCATCCGCGAACAGCAGGTTCAGCCCGGCCCGCGTCGCCACGCCCGAGGCCCCCTTGACGAGGCTGGTGAAGTGCGGGTTGCAGATGTCGAGGATGACGATGCCGACGTTGCCGGTCTGGCCGGTGATCATGCCGCGCGCCATCGGGTTGGAGCTGTAGCCGAGGTCGCGGATCGCCTGCGTCACGCGGTCCTCGACCTCGCGGGTGAACCGCTGGCCGCCGTTGATGAACTTCGACACCGTCGCGGTGGACACGCCAGCGGCCTCGGCCACGTCGCGGATGGTGGCGGCCTTGCGGCGGCGGGCGGGAGGAGTGGCTTCATCGGTCATGGCCTGCGGATTGTAGCGGCAGCCGAGTTAAACGTTTACTTGACGATGGTCCCGTATAACCCGAATCGGGCTAATACCTAGGATGTCGTTCTTGACCCGTCACCGAAGTTAAACGTTTAATCTCCTCTGTCGATGCCCTTTATCCCGAGGAGACCACCCATGCCCCAGCTCAAGTCCCTTCCCCTGGCCGCACTGCTCGCGCTCGGCCTGTCCAGCGCCCAGGCCGCCGAGTTCCGCTCGGCCGACATCCACAACTCGGACGACTACCCGACCGTGGCCGCGGTCAAGTACATGAGCCAGCTCCTCGAACAGAAGAGCGGCGGCAAGCACAAGATCAAGGTCTTCAACAAGGGCGCCCTCGGCAACGAGAAGGAAACCATCGACCAGGTCAAGATCGGCGCGCTGGAGATGACCCGCGTCAACATCAGCCCGATGAACGGTGTCTGCCAGAAGACGCTGGTGCCGACGATGCCCTTCCTGTTCAGCTCGATCGAGCACATGCGCCAGTCGCTCGACGGCCCGGTCGGCGAGGAGATCCTGAAGTCCTGCGAGGACCAGGGCTTCGTCGGACTGGCCTTCTATGACTCGGGCGCGCGCTCGCTCTACGCCAAGAAGCCGATCAAGACGGTCGCCGACGTGAAGGGCATGAAGGTGCGCGTGCAGCAGTCGGACCTGTGGGTGGCGCTCGTTGGCGCGATGGGGGGCAACGCCACGCCGATGCCCTTCGGCGAGGTCTACACCGGCCTGAAGACCGGCCTGATCGACGCCGCCGAGAACAACATCCCCTCCTACGACAGCGTCAAGCACTTCGAGTCGGCCAAGTACTACTCGCGCACCGAGC
>JAAFKB010000194.1 GCA_013299055.1 Sphaerotilus sp. | reverse complement strand
ACACCGTGTGGGCGCGCACGGCGTTGCTGTCGTCGAGCGGGCCGCTGGCGGTCGGGTGGTTGAAGCGCCACGACTCGATGCCCTGGCTCCAGCCGCTGAAGACAAACGACAGGTCGCGCCCGCCATCCGCCCGATCCGCACGGGCCGGACTGCGCGCCGTGACGAACAGGCCGTCGTTGCTCAAGCACTTGTCGTAGCTCACCTCGAAACCACGCGGAATCCGCGCCACGCCCTGCGCATCGGTGCGGCCCGACCAGAGCACGTCACCCCGGCAGTCGTTCACCGCCACGTCCGCATTCGCCACCGGCTGGGCGCGGTCGAGCGTCGTCACCCAGACGAGGCTCGACGTGCGCCCGCGCTTGAAATGCACGCCCATCGGCGTCACCAGCACCCCGGCGCGGACGTACATCGGCGCCTCCCGGTCGAGCAACTGCCGACCCAGCACCCGCGATGAAATCTCGACAACGTGGTAGCCCGAGCGCGTCAGCGGCAGCCCGAGCACTTCGGTCGCACCGGGCGTCTTGGCCGCGTCCGCGCCGGGGCCGGGCAGGTCGCTGCGCTGCACGTCCGTCTCCTTGGCCAGCAGCGACACCTCCCGCGAACCGACCATGCGCTCCCGCGTGACCTTGCGCGACTTGCCGTTGTCGTCGGTCACGGTTTCGGTGACGGTCCAGTCCTTCTTCGGCCAGCCCGCTTCCTGGGCGGTGAAGCTGGTTTCGTGGTGGCGCTGGACCTTGGCGAACCACTGGAGGATGTCCTTGTCGGACGTGCCGGCATCCAGCGTCTTGATGTTCAACCGCGCTTTAGGCGGCGGGCCAGCCCCTTCGTGGACACGCCGCACCGTGATCGGCAGCATCCCCGGCTCGGCCGCAGTGCCCAGCTCGACCACGCCAAACGGCGCCGCCGCGAACTTCGCCAGCGGCGGCATCCCGCCCGTCGCCGTCTGCAGCGGAAACGCCGACGCATTCGCCAGCCCCCGGCCGGAGGCGTCGCGGAAGTCCTTGGGCAAGGTGATCTGGTAGCGCGTGCTTTCGTCCAGCGGCGCGGGGAAGTCGATGACCTCGACCGTCGGCTCGGTCATCTCGCGGGCGAACTTCGGCGCCAGCACAGCGCCCTGCCCGTCCGCACGCACCAGCCGGATCTGCGCCGCCACGTCCCGCGCCACCGGGGCTGAAAACCGCACCTGCATCGGCCGCAGCGGGATGCACGGCGCCTCGGCCCGCTCGCGCTCGCAGGTGAACTCGGCCGTGAACCGCTGGCGCACCTCCCAGGCGAAGCGGCGCGGCTGGCGGGTCAGCACGGCCGGGTTGTTCGCGGCGGCAATGCCCGCGCCCCACACCAGCTTGACCCCGGCAGCGGGCGGCAGCGGGCGCTGGCAGGTCAGCACGGCCACGCGCTCGGCGTCCTTGGCCGTGACGCCCTGGCTCTTGAGCAGCGCCGCCCGCGCCGCGCCGTCCACCCACGTCACCGGCACCCGCTCGCCAATGCCCTGCACCTCGCACCAGGCGTTGCGCCGCACCGTGTCGGCCACGACCGGGCCGTTCAGGCGCAGCAGCCAGTGCTGGTCCTCTTCGACCTGCGCACCTTCATCCGGCTCGATCGACAGCACCGACGGCCCGCCCGACGAGAAGCGGAATTCACGCGGGCCGTCGAGCGCCCCCGTCAGCGGCTTCCACGTCGGCGTGATCGTCACCTGACACGTCACGCCGGGCGGCAGCGTGTCGTTCAGGTCGTAGGCCCACTCGCGGTCGCTGATCCAGCGGCGACTCCCGGCCGGTGCGGCGGCGTTGGCGCCGAGTCCCTCGCAGCGCAGCGTCGCCGGATCGGGCAGCGCGGGCGAGCCAAACGGCACCACCGCCGTGTCGAAGCGCAGGCGGATCTGCACCGCCTCGGACACCTCGCCCGTGGGCGTCGCCTGCACCACGCGGGCGGCCTGCGCAGCCCCCGCCACCCACCCGCCCGCCATCGCCAGACACAGCAGCGCGGCGACTTTCAGCCTGCGTACAGACACAGAAGAACCCATGTGGCGACCTCCGTTTCGACAGCCGCAGTCTATGCGCTCGCCACCGATCGGTGCCGCGCCCTACACTGGCCGCATGACCACGCCCGCCGCCGCCCTGCCCCGCCGCAAGCTGCCCATCGGCCTCCAGACCCTCGCCAAGCTGCGCGAGGACGATTGCTACGACGTGGACAAGTCGGGACTGGCCTGCGATCTGGTCGAATCCGGCAGACATCCAGGCCGCGCTCGCCTACGCCGCCGACCGCGCACGCCACACCGCCTGGGTGTGCGCTGCGTGAAGGTGATCGAACTGGGGGGACCGTTGGCGGGCCGGCTTGATCGCCTGCGATCCGCCGCCAGAAAAGCGCCGATCGTCCTCCTCCCCTACAGCAGCACAACGCAGGCGCATACTTGACACCATGCGTACCTACACCTTTCCCGTCGAGGGCGGCGTTGCTGTCTTCATCCCGCAGGTGCTGGCCGGATCGACCGGCACCGAACTTGCGCCGTCCGTGGCCGTCGAGGTGGAGCAGGTGGGTACCACCCTGGTGATTCGCCCGCTGCCACGACGTCGACTGACGGGGCTGGCGGCCAAGTTCGCGGCGTTTCCAGCGGGATTCATGGCGGAGGGGCGTGAGCAGCACGAGGAGCAGGAACGCGATTGGGACAACCACGACGACCGAGAGCGTTGATGTGGTGTACATGCTCGACACCAACATCTGCATCTATCTGCTATCGGGTGTGCCACCCTCGGTGGCCCAACGGTTTGATGGACTGCTGTACGGAGAAGCCGTGATGTCGGCCATCACGCTGGCCGAATTGCGGGCGGGCGTGGAAATGAAACCGGACTTGCGTGATGACAGCGAACGCGCACTGGCGTCGCTGCTGGAGGACTTGCCGGTGTTGCCCTTCGATGCGAGGGCGGCCACTGACTATGGGGTGTTGCGTGCGGCCGTTCGGGATCGGCGGCGTGACGCGCTGGACAGGCTGATTGCGGCGCATGCCATCGCCGCCGGGGCAACGCTGGTCACCAACAATGAAGCCGACTTCCGGGACTACCCAGGACTCCGGGTGGAGAACTGGGTCATGCATACCTGACTGATGGCAGACTGCCCGGTCATCAACCCGCCACCGGCTCGATCCCCCGCTCCGCCAGAAAAGCATCAATCTGCTTAACAAAAACCTCGGTACTGACTCCGATTTTTTCCAGCTTGGTCGTTAGTTCCAATAAATCACAGCACATTGCGTAAGCAACGTAAACATACGCAGTTGTAGCTTCCGAGCGTGCATTGAATAATTTTTTGCGCAACTCCTGTCGATCAGCAAGAAGGCAATCACCGGTATCGTCAAAAATCCTCTCCATTATTAACTAGGCAATAAATTACAGTACAATGGATTGATGAACAAGACTGACGCCCGCCAACTCTCTGAAGACAGCCTGCAATTGCTGAGATCGCAGGCGCACCGCCTGCGGCTGCAGGGGCGAACATGGGGAGAGATTGCCTCGATCGCAGGGGTCAGCCTGAGTACGATGATGGTCTGGGCGCGGCGATATCGGCTGGGTACTGCCGAGTTTTCCGCA
>JAAFKB010000193.1 GCA_013299055.1 Sphaerotilus sp. | reverse complement strand
CTGCGCATGGACCGCATCTGCGACAACACGCTGGCGCTGGCCACCTTCCTGAAGAACCACCCGAAGGTGGCGTGGGTGAACTACGCCGGCCTGCCCGACCACCCGGACCACGCGCTGGTGCAGCGGCAGATGGGCGGGCGCGCTTCGGGCATCCTGAGCTTCGGCCTGCAGGAAGGCGGGCGCGAAGCCGGGGCGCGGGTGCTGGATGCGTTCAAGCTGTTCACGCGGCTGGTCAACATCGGTGACGCCAAGTCGCTGGCCACACACCCGGCCTCGACCACGCACCGCCAGCTCAATCCCGACGAACTCGCCAAGGCGGGCGTGAGCGAGGACATGCTGCGGCTGTCGGTCGGCATCGAGCACATCGACGACCTGATGGCCGACCTCGACCAGGCGCTCGCCGCGGTTTAACGCGCTTTCATCACCCGCGTCTTGCCGCCCGTCGAGACCAGGATCACCGCCTCGCCCGGTGCGAAGGTCTCGTTGCCCTGGGCCTGCACCAGCGCACGGCGCTCGCCGCTGGGCAGTTGCAGCAGGATCTCGACCGACGCCTCGCGGGTACCGAACCGCTCGATCGAGTTGCCAATGACGGCGCCCGCCACGGCCCCCAGCACGCCGACCACCGCGCTTTCGCGCCGTCCGCCCACCGAGCTGCCGGCGATGCCCCCGACCACCGCACCCGAGGCGCCGCCAATGCCTTGCTGCTGGCCCTCGACGACGACGGGGCGCACGTTGAGCACCACGGCATCCTGCACCGTCGAGAGGCGCTGGGCATCACCGGGACGGATCACGTCCGGGCTGGTGGTGGAGCAGGCGCCGAGCAGCAAGGCCAGGGTGGTCGCGGTGGTGACGAAGAGTGCTTTCATGGAAAAACCTGTAGAGCGGCGTATGTCGCGGTAGTGATGGAAGCTTCAGCCATGCAGACGGCTGTGGCGGGGCACGCTGGCGAGCAGATAGTCCATCTGGTCCGCCACGATGCGCCGCCCCTTGAGGATCATGTCTTCATGCAGGCTGGGTGTGTACGGAAGGTAAAGCAGTTCCATGCCGCACTCGTGCAGGAGTCGATTGCCCTTGCGGTTGTTGCAGCCACGGCAGGCGGTGATGCAGTTCATCCACGAGTCCCCGCCGCCGCGCGACGTGGGGACGATGTGCTCGCGGGTCAGGTGGTCGTCGTGTCCGGACTGGCCGCAGTAGGCACAGAGGTGGCGGTCCCGGGCGAAGAGCTTGTGGTTGGTGAGCGCGGGCACCTGGCGCCACGCCCGCGCCGGCACCGCCCCCCGCACCGCCACGATCGGGTGCAGCACCAGCAGTGACTGCAACCCCGTGCGCCGCTGGATGCCACCGTGCAGCACCAGACACGGCTCACCCAGCGTCCACGCGATGGCCTCGCAGACGTAGAGGTTGGCCGCCTCCCGTGGGGTGATCCAGGCTTGAGGGCGACCCGATGCGTCGAGTTGCAGCACGTCCATGGCAAGATCCTTGCGTGAGCATAGAGCAGACCGTGCGCAGCTGCCCATCCGGACCAGACTAGAGTTTCAACTCTAGGAATTCGAGGGGTATCCGCAGTGGTGCGGCAGGGTTCTTCCCCCAGAATAGAACGATCGTTCGTTTTATTCCATGCCGTGACCTCTACCCCACTCGCTGCCACCCGGCCGGCCCGATCCGGTGCCCGCGCGGTCCACAAGGGCCAGCAGACACGCGCCTCGATCCTGGACGCTGCGCTGAGCCTGGCGTCGCAGAAGGGGCTGGAAGGCTTGTCGATCGGCACGCTGGCCGACATCACCGGCATGAGCAAGTCCGGCGTCTTCGCACACTTCGGCTCCCGCGAGGAGCTGCAGTTGTCGGTCGTCCGCGAATACCACGCCCGCTTCGAAGAGGAGGTGTTCTATCCCTCGCTGCATGAAGCCCGCGGGCTGCCCCGTCTGGAGGTGATGTTCCGCCGCTGGCTGGCGCGGGTGAGCGTGGAAATCGACTCGGGCTGCATCTACATCAGCGGTGCGGTCGAGTTCGACGACCGGCCCGGCCCGGTGCGCGACGCGCTGGTGGACATGGTGCGCACCTGGCACACCGGCTTGGCCCGCGCCATCACCCTCGCCCGCGAAGAGGGCCACCTGCGCGCCGACACCGACGCTTGCCAGATGCTGTTCGAGCTGCACGGCCTCGTGCTGGCGCTGCACCACGACGCGCGTTTCCTGCGCAGTCCCGGCGCGTTCGCGCGTGCCGAACAAACTTTCCTGAATGTGCTGGCCCGCTACCGGGCGGCCACCAACTGACCCGTTCCAGAGGAACCTCCATGCCCCAGTACAACCCGCCGCTGCGCGACCTGCAGTTCGTGCTGCACGAACTCGTGCAAGTCACCGACGCCTTCAAGGCCATGCCCGCCCACGCCGAGGTCGATGTCGACACGGTCAACGCCATCCTCGAAGAAGGCGGCAAGTTCGCCTCGCAGGTCGTCTTCCCTCTCAACCGCAGCGGCGACGAAGAGGGCTGCACGCTCGACAAGACCACCCACGAAGTCCGCACGCCCAAGGGCTACAAGGAAGCGTATGCGCAGTACGTCGAAGGCGGATGGGCTGCGCTGAGCTGCGACCCTGCGTATGGTGGCCAGGGGCTGCCGCACGTCGTCAACCAGTGCATGTACGAGATGCTCAACAGCGCCAACCAGGCGTGGACGATGTACCCCGGTCTGTCGCACGGCGCCTATGAAAGCCTGCACGCCCACGGCACGCCCGAGCAGAAGGCCACCTACCTGCCCAAGCTGAGCAGCGGCGAGTGGACCGGCACGATGTGCCTGACCGAGCCGCACTGCGGCACCGACCTCGGCCTGCTGCGCACCAAGGCCGAGCCGCAGGCCGACGGCACCTACAAGCTCAACGGCGCCAAGATCTTCATCTCCGCCGGCGAGCACGACATGGTGGACAACATCCTCCACCTCGTGCTGGCCCGCCTGCCGGACGCCCCGAGCGGCTCGAAAGGCATCTCGCTGTTCCTCGTGCCGAAGTTCCACGTCAACGCCGACGGCTCGCTCGGTGGGCGCAACGGCATCTTCTGCGCCGGCCTCGAACACAAGATGGGCATCACCAGCAACGCGACCGCGCAACTGGTGCTCGAAGACGCGGTGGGCACGCTGGTCGGCCAGCCGAACAAGGGCCTCGCCGCCATGTTCGTGATGATGAACGCGGCGCGGCTGGGCGTCGGGATGCAGTCGCTCGGGTTGACCGAGGTGGCGTACCAGAACGCTGTCGCCTATGCCAAGGACCGCTTGCAGATGCGTGCGCTGTCGGGTCCGAAGGCGCCGGAGAAGGCCGCCGATCCGATCATCGTCCACCCGGACGTGCGCAAGATGCTGCTGACCGCCCGCGCCTACGCGGAAGCCGGCCGTGCGCTGTGCGTCCACACCGCACTGATGCTCGACCAGGAACTCAGCCACCCGGACGAGGACGTGCGCAAGGCCAGTGCCGATGAAGTCGCGCTGCTGACGCCGATCATCAAGGCCTTCCTGACCGACAACGGCTGGATCGCCACCTCGCACTGCATGCAGGTCTTCGGCGGCCACGGCTACATCAAGGAATGGGGCATGGAGCAGTACGTG
>JAAFKB010000192.1 GCA_013299055.1 Sphaerotilus sp. | reverse complement strand
ACGGTCTCTGATACAGCACGCGCCAGCAACAAGCAGACGAGAAAAAGCCCCGCAAATCAATGACTTGCGAGGCTGGTTCTGGTGGGCGGTGCAAGTTTCGAACTTGCGACCCCTGCCGTGTGAAGGCCGGTTTGGTGGACTTCTGTAGACAACGGTAGTCAACCTCTCATAGAGAAGGTGTCATCTAGCGTCCATCTTTGTGCTTCAATGTTTTTCATACCTGTTTCATACCGGATTGAAAAGCATGGCAAAGATCGAACTGCACAAGGTGGCCGCCCGCGACAAGCTCGCGCCGCGCCGTGATCCCTACTTTCAGCGCCTGGAGGCCGGGCAGTACCTCGGGTTCCGCAAGATGACGCCGGATTCACCCGGTAGCTGGCTGGTGCGCTACCGGGACACGACCGCCGGCAAACAGGTGAGCCGCCCGCTTGGCACGTTCGACAGCGTGCCGCCGTCGCAGCGGTTCGACATGGCGAAGAAAGCCGCCGTGCAGTGGCTGACACACCTGGAGCGTGGAGGCAGTGCCGAGGTGCAGACCGTGGCGCAAGCCTGCCGCGCCTACGCTGACCACATCGTGGGCACTGGTGGCGAGATCAAGGCGGACGACATGCGCGCCCGCTACCGCCGATGGATCGACGACGACCCGCTCGGGCTGATCGACCTGGACAAGCTCAAGCGCGAGCACATCCGGGCATGGCGCAAGCGCCTGGAGTCCACGCCGATCACCACCAAGGGCGAGACACGCCAGCGCAGTGCCAGTGCCAACAACCGGGACATGACCGCCCTGCGTGCTGCGCTGAATCACGTCCTGGCTGAAGGGCTGGTGTCGTCTGACTTCGCATGGGCGGAGCCGCTGAAGCCCGTCACCAACGCAGACGGACGCCGCACGCTGTACCTGTCCCGCAAGGAGCGCCGCGAGCTGATCGTCCAGGCCCTCCCTGACATGGCGCTGTTCATCCGTGGCATGTGTGCCCTGCCTCTGCGCCCTGGTGCGCTCGCAGCGTTGACGGCGGGCGACTTCAGCCGCTCGCATGGAACACTCAGGATCGGGTCCGACAAGGCCGGCGCAGGCCGCACGATCAAGCTGCCCGCCGCCGCCGTGGCGCTGCTGGTCGAGTGCTCACGGGACAAGCTGCCGACCGCCCCGCTGTTCTGCCGCGCCGATGGTGCCGCATGGGACAAGAACGGATGGAAAGGACCGATCAAGGACGCTGTGCGGGCTGCTGGCCTGGACGAAAGCGCCAGCGCGTACACGCTGCGCCACTCGACGATCACCGACCTCGTGACAGGCGGGCTTGATCTGGCGAGCGTGGCAACCCTGGCCGGGACATCGGTGCCGATGATCGCCAAGCACTACGCCCACTTGCAGCACGACCGCGCCGCCGATGCGCTGGCAGGGCTGGCGCTGTGATGATGGACGACGATTCCGGCCTGCCCGCCCTGCCCGCGTCGCTGCTGGCCGGACTGGCGCCCGAAGAACTCGCGGAACTGCGCGAGCAGCGCAGAGCAAATGCCGCCAAGTTTCGCCAGATGCGCGAGGGGCCGACCGAGGTGCAGCCACCAGAGGCAGAGCCGCAGCACGCCGAGTCCGCGCTTCTGGAGTTGGTCAGGGCCGCGCAGACCCGCCCGGCACCGATCAGTGCGGAGCACCTGGAAGAGCTGCTGACCGGCCCGCTCCCGAACATGGGACGCCCCAAAGTGCCGCCGCCGACTGGCAAGCGCGGCAGACCAGCGAGCCGCGACCAGTACGACCGAGCCCGTGCTCGCCGTGATCGCCTGGAGGCGCACTTGCGCCAGTGGCACCACCGCGTCGTCACGTTGCCGAAGCTGGGGCGCGCATGCGGCTGGCTGAGCGACAGCGCATTTACCAGGATCACCAGGGAGGTGCTGGCCGATCAATCGATCAAGCCGCATCGGCGAGCCGCCGAAGTGTCTCGCCGATGCGCAGCGCGAGGCGTCAAGGCACCGAACGACATGAAGACGATTCGCCGCGCTCTACGCAGTCTCGCCGCATGAATTAGGCCGTCCATGCGTGCCCCTTTTTTGGTCGCAAGTGAGCACAGAATTCTTTCAATCGCCCCGAATGACATCGGGGAACAAATGCAAACGAGGCCAGCATGAGCAAGACCGAAACGACGACCGCCGACACCCTGCGCACGATCCCCGAGGCACAAGCCGCCTTGAAGGTGTCGCGCGGCTTCATCTACACCCTTCGCGACCGTGGCGCCCTGGAGTTCGTGAAGCTGGGACGCGCCGCCCGCATCCGCCAATCGTCGATTGATCGCCTGATCCAAGGCGGTGCAGCGTAATGACCGGCACCAGAAGTAAAGAGGCCCGCGCAGTCACTGGAATGACTGGCGAGCCGTGTTCAACAAGCACCGAAGAACGGAGTGATCTTCCCATGATCCGCCACCACGATCAATACCGCGCCACCCTGGCGTATCTCGCCCGCATCGGGCAGTAACCCGGACCACCCCATGCAAAACGACCTGTATCGGTCGGTGGGCGGAGCCTTGTCTGGTGCCGACCTTCACCGCCTCATCTACCGCACTGCCGCCGCTGTGCTGATCCTGCTGCCCGTCGTACTGCCCGGCTGCTGCATCGTGTTCGGGAGTTCCAAGTGAGCACGTTCAACGAGATCAAGGATCGTGCCGCCCTGGCGGGCTGGTCGATCACTCAGGCAGCAGACGGCTACATCGTGTCTCGCTGGGGCATGTCCAAGTCTCTGCCGGACCTGCCCGCCGTCGAGGCGTTCATCAGCCGTGCCACGGGGGTGAAGCTGTGATGCGCCGCGACTACACCGCTGCCGACGCCATCGATGCGCTACAGCACTGCGACCCCGGCACCGACCGCCGCCAGTGGGTGCGCGTGATGGCCGCTGCGAAGGACGCCGGGCTGTCGTTCGATGACGTGCTGACCTGGAGCGCATCGGCGCCGAACTTCACCAGCGAACGCGACGTTCAGACCGCATGGAGAGGCATCCGCGCAGACGGCGGCATCAAGGCCGGCACGCTCTACCACGAGGCCCGCGCACGCGGCTGGAAGCCCCGCCAAGCCGGTGACGATCAGCGTCCTGTGCGTCAGGTGTCAGCGCCAGCACCGCGCCCTGTAGAGCCTGTCCACCACCAGTACGAAACCCTGAGCGACCACGGCCGCAAGCTGTGGAGCGAGGCCCACCCGCTGGCCGACACCATCGGCGCGGCGTACCTGTTGGCCCGTCGGTGTGTGGTGCCGCCCGCTGATGGCGATCTGCGCTTCCACCCCGCTCGCAAGCACCCGCTCGGTGACTACATCGGCCCGGCACTGGTGGCACTGGTGACGGACGCCGTGACCGGCGAGCCGATCAGCCTGCACACGACGTTCATCGTCGGCGACGGCACCAAGCCGGCGAACCTGCCCGGCCCGGCACGTCTGCTGCTGGGCGGGCATCGCAAGGCGGGCGGTGTGATTCGCCTGTGGCCTGACGAGGCGGTCACGACCGGGCTGGGTGTCGGCGAGGGTATCGAGAGCGTGTTGTCACTCGCCCATGCCTACCGCCCTGCCTGGAGCTGCATCGACGCCGGCAACCTGCGCACGCTGCCCGTGCTGCCCGGTATCGAGGCGCTGGTGATCG
>JAAFKB010000191.1 GCA_013299055.1 Sphaerotilus sp. | reverse complement strand
TCGGCAAAAACCCTGAGCCCTGCCGGGAGCATCCAGCCCGCTCTGCGGGCACAAAAAAGCCCCTGATGGGGCCTCTGGATGCATCACATGATGCTGCTTAGGACTTCGATCTTCACAGAAGAAGTCGAACGATATGCTCGGTCCAGGCAGGCACCTGGTAGAGCAACACGAGAATGTGATTGATGCTTGTGTTGACATCCGCCTTCTGAATGAATTCAAAAATTTGGATGACATCAGCAATAAATGATAGAGAGCTAAGAAGCTGCTGCATAGGGTTGTTTCCTTTCAGTTGTCCGTTCGAATCCTTTGGTAGATGAACAGTTTGTTGCGAATTGCCCGCCTGGGCCACTTGAAAACACGGCAGCACCGTGAATCCATGAGTGAGATTCTAGTCAGGAAACTCGCCCCAGTCAAGAGCCACCGTGCTCGAAAAAATGCCTGGGGGCCTTCCACGGTAGCGTCAGCGCTACATCTTGCGCAGGACCGTTCATTACCGAACAGTCGTCTTCCTATGTCGCCAGAACATTTTTCTTCTGGTTCGACTTCTGAATTTCAGACCAATAACCGGACGATGGCTACCAACAGCGCAACTCCAGAGTGTCGTGAGCTGTGCTGTTGTCTATGCATGGTTAGGCAAATTTCCGGGTGAAAATACTGCCTTGATGGAAGTAGTTTCTCCACCAGCCCAGGCTGGGCCTGGGTAACCAATATCAAGCATTCCCAGTCGGCGCATCAGGCGCAGCCGCCCAGACTTCAGACTGCCGAGCCCAGTCCGTCACAAACAGTGTTGGGGGTCGGGGGTGAGCGCGCCTTGCGCGCGAGGGGCGAGTGAGGGCGAAGCCCCAGCCCCTGGGGGCGTGCGCCGAAGGCGCAATGTCTGGCCCCTTGGGGCCCTATTCTTCTCCTCGAAGGGAGAGGAAGCCTCTCGCGCGCGAATCGCGCGTGGCGCGAGAGCGGATTAGAGAAGGATTAGAAAGGATTAGCACCCCCGTTTTTCATAGTAGAGGCCGGGTCCGTCGCGACGGCATCCCGGGTCCGTCGCGACGGCATGCCGGGTCCGTCGCGACGGCATGCCGGGTCCGTCGCGACGGTATCAACGGCGGGCCTTGGCCAGATGCTTGCGCTGCGTGCCGCTCGGCTGCTTCTGGACATGCACCAGGTCGTCCTGAATCTCGTAGCTGAACCCCTCGCCGCTGGACGCGCTCGCTTCCGCCAGCGCGTCCAGTGCCTTCCGCAACTTCTTCTTGAAGTCGCTCATCAGGCTCTGTTCGCTGCCACAGAGCCTGTGCAACGTCTCGACTTTCGTCGGATAGGGCCTTGCGTGGCTCGCGTAGAAGCCGTGCAGCCACTGCGCCAGCGGCTGACCGCTGAGTGCCTGGCGCACCGTCCACTCGATCTGCGTGAACCCGTCGTCGGCGAAAAGCGGGCGCATCTTCGCGTCCAGCTCGATCACCCACTCCTGCGTTTCCTCGTCCTTGGCTGCTCCTGCGAGCAAGCCGCCGATGTAGGTGTAGCGGCCCTGTTTGACCGTCAGGGCATTGGCGCGCAGCCGCACGATACGGGTCTGTAGCGTCGCCCGATTGCTCCCCGTATCGGTCTGGCCCAGGAGCTTCAGCAGGGCATAGGACGTGATGCGGCATTGACTGCTCAACTCCTGCATGCGCACGACGTGCAGCACGCTTTCCCACACGTCAAGGTCGCCCTGATCCAAGCGCTGGCCTGTGTAGCTGATCTCCACACCATCCACTGCAGCCACCAGCTCGTCCTGCATGTAGCGCCGCGCCCCTCTCTTGATCGCGCCGAAGAGGGCAGAGCGCAAGAAGCCGTTCGGCACAGCACGGACAGCGTCCGGCCAGGCCGGTAGCCGCACCGGTGCGGCCTTCTTCGGCGCCGGCTCTGAGGGCGCCAGAGCGCCTTCGGCACGTCTGCGCTCGATCCAGGCTCTCTGCTTCGGGGTCATCGGGCTACTCCGGCAGAGAGTCGAGCCAGGCGCGTACAGCGTCCGAGCCGCCGGCACGGCGCAGCTTCTCGCGCTGCTCAGGGCTCATGCGGATCGAGACGCCGATCAGGCGCTCGTCCGCAGGCTTCGGCGGGCGTCCAACGGGCCGCACGGGCCGTTCGGCGGGTTCGGTCGGAGGCAGACCCGCCCGGACCCGCTTGTAGGCCACCCAGGCGTCTGCCGGCCTAGCGCCACCCGCCAGGCCAAGCCACAGGCTGCGCTCGCCATCGGTCAAGCCGTTGAACCAGGAGAAGCCGGCCAGGTCGTCGCCGCTCGGGGTCGGAGGGGTGTTGGTGCTGTTCATGCAATTAATGTAATTCTTAAATTCTTTTATTGCAAACTCAATCGTCGAACTCACCCCGCTGCCGCTGCAGCTCTGCGATCTCTTCGGCGAGCTGGTCCCGGTACGCCTCCATCTGGCCGATCTTGAGCCAGTCGGCCCGCCGCTGGATCTCCGCGTCGAGCTGGGCGATCTTCTGGCCCATGCCCTCGATCTGGGCCTGAGTCTTCGCCATGGCAGCCTCCAGCGCCTCGATCTGGCGCCGGGCTTGCTCTTCCCCCTCCCTGGCCTTCTTGGCTGCGTCCTGGGCCTTCTGGACAGCTTCCTGAGCCCTTGCGAGCCGGTCGGCAACCTCGGTGCCCACGGACGAGTCCATGTAGAGCCGACCAGCGATGGCCTCGGCCTGCAGCCTGGCGACCTCGGCGCCGTGCTTGTCCAGGCTGTCCGACAGCGTCCGCCAGTCATCGTCGGACACGCGGCCGAGCATTCCGCGTGCCGGCAGCGCAGGCACGACGGGTGCCTGGCGGACCTTGTTTGCGCGCTCGACGATCTGATCGACGAGCTTGTAATACTCTTTGAGCGTCGTGTGCCGCTTTATCGGCTCGCTTGGTTTTCTCTCAATCCCGCGGCGTAGCCCGAGCTTTTCGACTTGCGCCGCAAACTCGGTGTGAAACTGTTTCATCTTCTCCGAGCCATCGAAGTAATGAGACGCTCGGAGCTTACTGACGCCGTTTTTCTCGACGATCGGCGTGAATAGAACTTGCAAGTGCGGCGTCGTTTCGTCGAGATGCAACGAGGCAGTCAGGATGTTTTCGGCGCCGAACTTGTTCTTTGCGAATTCCAGCGCCTCGTTTGCGAATTGCGTTGGTTTACCGCCGGCGGTAAACCATTCCGGACTGGCGGTGAGCATCAGCTCAACGACCAAGACGGCGTTCTTCTGTATTTTCGGCAGCGTAGCGAGCCGTGCATCGAGCGCAGCGAGCACGTCAGGCACGGTCTGCGCGCCGATCGTCTTGTTCTTTGCTGATCGCTCAGCATCGGCACGCGGAGCGGCCGAATGCTGGCGGAGGTTGTGCGCAGCACGAGCGGCAACGCCAGCTCGGTTGTGCTCTTTTGCGATGCGTGGGATTGCGAAGCTCATCCCCGCATGGTAGCCTTGTTTTGTGATCATCGGCAAAAACCGTACTCAGTACGGTTTTTGCCGACATTGACCGCAGTTCCTTTGGGACTGCGGTCAATGTCGGCAAAAACCCTGAGCCCTGCCGGGAGCATCCAGCCCGCTCTGCGGGCACAAAAAAGCCCCTGATGGGGCCTCTGGATGCATCACATGATGCTGCTTAGGACTTCGATCTTCACAGAAGAAGTC
>JAAFKB010000190.1 GCA_013299055.1 Sphaerotilus sp. | reverse complement strand
GAAGTCCCGCCCCACATGTACCTGTCCGACACCAAGCTGCTCATTGGTGAAGACAAGAAGGCTTGAAGGAACTGAGGTCCAACATGGCTGAATTCAAAGTCGCTCCCCCCGACGCCTCGGCAGGCGAGAAACTGCTGACGTGGGTCGATAACCGCTTCCCCGCGTCCAAGCTGTACAAGGAGCATCTCTCCGAGTACTACGCGCCGAAGAATTTCAACTTCTGGTATTTCTTCGGCTCGCTGGCGCTGCTGGTGCTGGTGATCCAGATCGTCACCGGGATTTTCCTGGTGATGCACTACAAGCCGGATGCGGCCCTGGCGTTCGCCTCGGTCGAGTACATCATGCGCGATGTGCCCTGGGGCTGGCTGGTGCGCTACATGCATTCGACAGGGGCCTCGGCGTTCTTCGTCGTGGTGTACCTGCACATGTTCCGCGGTCTGCTCTATGGCTCCTACCGCAAGCCGCGCGAGCTGGTCTGGGTGTTCGGCTGCGCGATCTTCCTGTGCCTGATGGCCGAAGCGTTCATGGGGTATCTGCTGCCCTGGGGCCAGATGTCCTACTGGGGTGCGCAGGTGATCGTGAACCTGTTCGCCGCCGTGCCCTTCGTCGGGGAAGACCTGGCGCTGCTGATCCGCGGCGACTACGTGGTCTCGGACGCGACGCTCAACCGCTTCTTCAGCTTCCACGTCATCGCCGTGCCGCTGATCCTGCTGGGCCTGGTGGTCGCGCACATCATCGCGCTGCATGAAGTGGGCTCGAACAACCCCGACGGCGTCGAGATCAAGGCCAAGAAGGATCCCAAGACCGGCATCCCGCTGGACGGCATTCCCTTCCATCCGTATTACACGGTGCATGACGTGCTGGGTGTCTCCGTCTTCCTGATGGCCTTCACCGCCGTGGTCTTCTTTGCGCCTGAGCTGGGCGGCTACTTCCTGGAGTACAACAACTTCATCCCGGCCGACCCGTTCAAGACCCCGGCGCACATCGCTCCGGTCTGGTACTTCACGCCGTTCTATTCGATGCTGCGCGCCACGACGGACGATCTGGTCAACGTGCTGTGCGTGATCATCGGTCTGGCTGCGGTGATGGCGGTGCTCAAGGGCCGTCTGGCCGGTGGTGTCAAGGTGGCCGTGTTCGTGGGGGCTGTCGTTGCCGTGGCCCTGCTCAAGACCTTCGACGCGAAGTTCTGGGGCGTGGTCGTGATGGGTGGTGCTGTGGTCATCCTGTTCTTCCTGCCCTGGCTGGACTACAGCCCGGTCAAGTCGATCCGCTACCGCCCGGACTGGCACAAGTACCTCTACGGTGTCTTCGTGGTCTTCTTCTTCGTGCTGGGCTACCTGGGCATTCAGCCGCCATCGTTCATCGGCACCCTGATCGCCCAGATCGGCACGCTGTTCTACTTCGGCTTCTTCCTGCTGATGCCGTGGTGGTCGCAACTGGGCAAGTCCAAGCCGGTCCCCGACCGCGTGACCTTCCAGCCGCACTGATGCCAGCCCAAGGACACGGAGCCACGACCACCATGAAAAAGATCATTGCTTCCCTGCTCGTCGCGGCATCGGCCTGCCTGACGGTGCTGTCGCCTGCCCACGCTGCCGGTGGCGGCATCGCCTGGGACAAGTTCCCGGCCGAGAAGGTGACGGACACGACGGCCCTGCAGCGCGGTGCCAAGCTGTTCGTCAACTACTGCCTGAACTGTCACTCGGCAGCGTTCATGCGCTACAACCGCCTGCGCGACATCGGCCTGACCGAAGAGCAGATCAAGGCCAACCTGATGTTCGCCACCGACAAGGTGGGCGACACCATGAAGGTCGCGATGGACGACCGCGAAGCCAAGGAATGGCTGGGTGCCACGCCGCCCGACCTGACCGTCATCGCCCGTTCGCGGGCCGGTGCGGGCGGCTCGGGTGCGGACTACCTCTACACCTACCTGCGCACCTACTACCGCGACGACACCAAGGCCACCGGCTGGAACAACCTCGCGTTCCCGAGCGTCGGCATGCCGCACGCCCTGTGGGAACTGCAGGGCGAGCGCCGCGCGGTGTTCGAGGATGTGGCCGACCCGCACGACCCGGCCAAGAAGGTGCATGTCTTCAAGACCTTCGAGCAGACCAAGCCGGGTCAGATGTCGGCTGCGGATTACGACAATGCAGTGGGGGATCTGGTCGCCTACCTGCAGTGGATGGGCGAGCCAGCGCAGAACTACCGCACCCAGCTGGGTGTGTGGGTGCTGCTGTTCCTGGGACTGTTCACCGTGATCGCGTGGCGCCTGAACGCCGCCTTCTGGAAAGACATCAAGTGATGTGACGTCTTGGCGCCGTCCCCCGTCGGGTCGGCGTCTGCCGCGCAGAGGTGCTGAACTGCCTCTGCGCGATTTTCTTTTTCTGACACGCCAAGGAGCGATCCCCGCCATGATGGTGCTTTACTCCGGGACGACCTGCCCCTACTCGCATCGCTGCCGCTTCGTCCTGTTCGAAAAGGGCATGGACTTCGAGATCCGTGATGTGGATCTCTACGCGAAGCCGGAAGACATCGCGCTGATGAACCCGTACAACGAGGTGCCGATCCTCGTCGAACGCGAACTCATCCTGTACGAATCGCACATCATCAACGAGTACATCGACGAGCGTTTCCCGCACCCGCAGCTCATGCCGGGTGACCCGGTGGCGCGTGCCCGTGTGCGGCTGTTCCTCTTCAACTTCGAGAAGGAACTGTTCACCCACGTCAACACGCTGGAAAACCGCGGTGGTGGCAAGCCGACCGAGAAGGAACTGGAGAAGGCCCGCGCCCAGATCCGCGACCGTCTCACGCAGCTCGCCCCGATCTTCCAGAAGAATCGCTACATGCTGGGCGACGATTTCTCGATGCTCGACGTGGCGATCGCGCCGCTGCTGTGGCGCCTGGACTACTACGGCATCGAGCTGTCGAAGAACGCCGCGCCCCTGCTCAAGTATGCCGAGCGCATCTTCTCGCGCCCGGCTTACATCGAGGCGCTGACGCCGTCCGAAAAGGTGATGCGCAAGTAAGCGTGTCGCCCCGTTCGCTCGCCCTGACCTGACCCGCTGTTCACGTACTGCCTAGCGCCATGTCCCTTGACTCCGATTCCCAGGGCACGTCCACCCGACCCTACCTCGTGCGCGCCCTGCACGACTGGTGTACCGACAACGGCTACACACCGCTGCTGGCGGTGCATGTGGACGAGTCGGTGCGCGTGCCGATGGAGTTCGTCAAGAACCGCGAGATCGTGCTGAACGTGAGCTTCGATGCCACCAGCGGCCTGCGCCTGGGCAACGAATGCATCGACTTCAAGGCACGTTTCGGTGGGGTGCCACGGGACATCTCGGTACCGGTCGACCACGTGATCGCCATCTATGCCCGCGAAAACGGGCAGGGCATGGCCTTCCCCGTGCCGACCGAGCCTTCGACGCTGCAGTCCGTGGAGGCCGATGCGGCGCCGACCGTGGCGCCCGTTCCGACCGGTCTGCGGCTCGCCAGCGATCCCGCGGTGCTCCCACCGGAAGGCGATGAACCCCCGCCATCTGCCCCCCCACCTGCCGCTGGCAGCCGTCCGTCCCTCAAGCGCGTCAAGTGATGCCATGGAGCGGCTTGTTCATTACAATCCGCTCCCCGTGCCGGCTTAGCTCAGTTGGTAGAGCAACGGTCTTGTAAACCGTAGGTCATCCGTTCGATTCGGATAGTCGGCACCAC
>JAAFKB010000019.1 GCA_013299055.1 Sphaerotilus sp. | reverse complement strand
GGTCACGGGCCACACCTACATCACCTACGGCCCGCTCGCCCTCGGCGGCACCGAGATCGTCTTCGAAGGCGTGCCGACCTACCCGGACGCCGGCCGCTTCTGGAAGATGATCCAGGACCACAAGGTCTCGATCTTCTACACCGCCCCGACCGCGATCCGCTCGCTGATCAAGGCCGCCGAAGCCAACGACGCCGTCCACCCGAAGAGCTACGACCTGACGAGCCTGCGCCTGCTGGGTTCCGTCGGCGAGCCGATCAACCCGGCTGCCTGGGAGTGGTACCACAAGCACGTCGGCGGCAGCCGCTGCCCGATCGTGGACACCTTCTGGCAGACGGAGACCGGCGGCCACATGATCACCCCGCTGCCGGGTGCCACGCCGATGGTGCCGGGCTCCTGCACGCTGCCGTTCCCGGGCATCCAGTTCGCCGTCGTCGATGAAGTCGGCAACGACATGCCGTGGGGCAAGGGCGGCATCCTGGTCTGCAAGAAGCCGTGGCCGTCGATGATCCGCACCATCTGGGGCGATCCGGAGCGTTTCAAGAAGTCCTACTACCCCGAGGACTTCAAGGGCCAGCTCTACCTGGCGGGCGACGGCGCGATCCGCGACGCCAAGACGGGCTACTTCACCATCACCGGCCGCATCGACGACGTGCTGAACGTCTCGGGCCACCGCATGGGCACGATGGAAATCGAGTCCGCGCTGGTGAGCTGCACCGAGCTGGTGGCGGAAGCCGCGGTGGTGGGCCGTCCGGACGAGACGACGGGCGAGGCGGTGTGCGCGTTCGTCGTGCTCAAGCGTCCGCTGCCGAGTGGCGAGGAAGGCAAGGCCATCGCCAAGCAGCTGCGTGACCACGTCGGCAAGGAGATCGGTCCGATCGCCAAGCCCAAGGACATCCGCTTCGGCGAGAACCTGCCCAAGACCCGCTCGGGCAAGATCATGCGCCGGCTGCTGCGCTCGCTGGCCAAGGGTGAGGCCATCACCCAGGACACCAGCACGCTGGAGAACCCGGCGATCCTGAGCCAGCTGGGTCAGGCGTACTGAGTGGTGTGAGCGATCGAATCAGAGGTCGTGGCGTCGGCGCAGCGCCCGCACGACCTCTGTGGTCGCTTTGCCTGGTGGATACCGGCACTCACCACCCTTTCTCCGCTTCCCGCCAGACGTGCTGCCAGTTCAGCGCATGGCGTCCTCCTCGGTGGAACGCCGCTGCCACGCCGTCCAGCACGGGTGCCGGCTCCGACTCCAGTCCCCCCCGCTCCTGCGCCTGCACGACCGCTGTGTGCAGTGCCTGCAGATACGCACGGTGCTGCAGCGGCGCGGCGTGGCCCTGCAACGGGCCTTGCTCGGGCACCCACCGATCGCCCTCGGTGGCCAGCGCCTGCATGCGCGCCCAGGACTGCTGCAGGTGTTCCGACTCCGCATCGCGCAGGTCCGGTGCCCCGTCGGCCCAGAGCAGTCCGTGTGCGGTGAGCAGCCGCGCACGCGGCAGTGACCAGACCGTGACCGCCGTGTCCGCGCTGCGTTGCAGGCGCCACCAGCGCAGCGGGCCGAGCACGCCGTGGTCACCGTGCAAGCGGTGGGTGGGCAGGGCGATGGAATCAGGGCCGAGGTCGGTCGCCGCCGGGCCGAGCCGCTGGCGCAACCGCTCGATGCAGCGCGGGCAGCGTTCGGCCATCGCCTGCGCCACGTCGGCGTGTGCCCAGCGCCGTGCCCCTGCCCAGCCGGTCTGCCCCAGCACCAGCTCCGGCCGTGGCCATGGCGCCACCACATCCGTCACCGCCTGCCCCGCTACCTGCCGCAGCCGGCACGCCAGTGCCTGGGCGTAGCGCGCCGAGGGGCCGCTGCCGATCAGCCACAGCCGCCGCCCCTCGCGCACCGCCAGCAGATTCGATACGGCACCGCCGTTCGTGGTGTCGCTGTCTCCCCCACCTGCGGCACCGGGCACGCGCCACACGCCGGGGGCCAGCGGCTCCAGCGCGATCGCTGGGGCCGGACACGCGGCCACGACAGAGCCGCACCCGCCACCCGCCAACACAAGCGCGGCCAGCCCGTGCCATGCCCGCTGTCCCGCCGCTGTCCACTTCCGTCGCATACGGGTTGCCCCTGTGTCAGGTTTGAAACGATGGTGTTCCGCAATGGAACAGCTGATGCCGATAGTGCGGGCCTGCTGTCACCGTGGGGGGGTACCGTGGCGCTGAATGCCGCAAGGCCAGCGTCCACACCGGCATGGCTCTTGCAAAAACCAGGCAAGAGACGACGACCGGGACACAGGTTGCCGCATGCTGTTCAATGCATTGTGAGGACCATGAGGGGGGCTTCTTCATGAAACTGGTAGTACTCAAGGGTGGGGATGACGCCGTGCCGCTCGTGCAGTGTGCCCGCCGCGTGGCGGATTCGACCCGGGTGCCGGGTGCCGTGGCGCTGTCGGGTGATGGGCTGCACTGGGTGCTGGTGAACGTGTCACCGTCGGTGGCCACGCAGCTCTCGACCGATGCCCGGCTGCTGCGCCATCCCGGATTGCCGGATGCCGCGGTGCGTGCGGTGGTGCTGACCGACGCGCAAGTGGACCACGTCACCGGCTTGCTCAGTCTGCGCGATGGGGCTCCGATCCACCTCTATGCCACACCGGCCGTGTTCGAGGAACTGACGCACACGCTGCCGGTGCTGCCGCTGCTGGAGCATTACTGCGGGGTGCAGTGGCATGTGATCCCGGTGGCGGGCGAGTCGCGCGAGGCGGTGTTCCACATCGAGGGCCAGCCCACGCTGGAGTTCACGGCGGTCGCCACCGACGGACCGCTGCCGCACCACGCCGCGCAGCCAGCATCCTCCGAGGTGGGCGAAACCATCGCGCTGGCCGTGCGGGATCTGGTGACGGGGCAGCGCTTCTTCTGCGCTCGCAGCCTGGCGGCAGCTGGTTTCGAGGCCGTGGCGTGGATGCAGCAAGCCGATTGCCTGCTGCTGGCCGACGACCGCGTGGACGACTGGCCGGACGCGGCTGCGGAGGCGCCGGTGCCCGCTGTGTCCGGGGTGTTTGCGCAGCTCGACCGGGTGCGCGCGCGCCGCAAGGTGCTGATGGCCATGCCGGCGTGGGATGCGGGGCGGGACCGTGTGCAGCGGGAGCTGGCGCAGCACGGCGTCGAGCTGGCTGCCGACCGCATGGAAATCGACCTCTGACACTGGCCGATGACGGGCGGGTGAACGGTCAAGTCTGGAGCAACGGCGGCGTGGTTCTTGGTGTAAGTCCGGGCACGACGCCTGCGGGCTGTGCCTGTACAACCCGTGCTGTGATGCATTCCACTGCCTTCTGCCCACCGCCATGCTGCGTCTCCAAGGTCTGATCAAGCGTTATGGCGACCGCCCCGCGCTGGCGGGGCTCTCGCTGGCGCTGCCAGCGGGGCAGTTCGTGGCCCTGCTCGGCCCGAACGGCGCGGGCAAGTCCACGCTGTTCCAGGTGCTCACCGGCCTGTTCGTCGCCGACGAGGGCGAGGTCGAGGTGGCCGGGCAGTCGCTGCGGCATTCGGCGGTGCGGGCGCTGCGCGACATCGGCGTGGTGTTCCAGCAGATGTCGCTCGACCTGGACCTGTCGGTGGAGCGCAATCTGCGGTTCCATGCGGATCTGCACGGCCTGCCCCGCGCCGTCGCCACGCAACGCCTGCTGGACGGCTGCCGCGGTCTGGGGCTGGAGAAGGATCTGGCGCGGCCCGTGCGCGAGCTGTCGGGCGGCAACCGGCGCAAGGTGGAACTGGTGCGTGCCTTGCTCCACCGGCCCAAGGTGGTGCTGATGGACGAGCCGACCGTGGGCCTGGACCCGAAGTCTCGCCACGACCTGCTGGGCGCGATCCGGGCCGACGTGGCCGCGCGCGGCACGACCGTGCTGTGGGCGACGCACCTCGTCGAGGAAGCCGAGGCCGCCGACCGCGTGGTGGTGCTGCACCGGGGCAAGCTGCTGGCCGATGGCACGCCGGCCGAGGTGACCGCGGCGCTGGGTGGCGAGCGGCTCGAAGCGGCGTTCATCCGCGCCACGGCCTGATGTCCATGGTCCATGGCTGTTCCTTTGTTTTCCCTTTGCTCACAAGGAAGCGTTCGATGAAGACCCCGTTCCGACCCGCGCCTCAGTTCACGTGGTCCGCCCTGGCTGCCGCCGCCTTGCTGGTGTCGTCGCTGGCGCAGGCCCAGGTGGCCTATGTGTCGAGCGAAAAGGACCACAAGCTGACCATCGTCGATCTGAAGACCCAGTCGGTGACGGGCACGGTCGCGACCTGCAAGCGCCCGCGGCACATGGTCGTGACCCCCGACGGCAAGCAGTTGATGGTGGCCTGTGGCGACTCGGGGCAGGCGGACGTGATCGACCTGGCCACGCGCAAGTCGGTGAAGAAGATCGGCCTGGGCGATGACCCGGAGATCTTCGACCTGACGCCGGACGGCAAGACGCTGTACGTCACCAACGAGGAAGACGGCGAAGTCGGCATCGTCGATCTGGCCAGCGGCAAGCGCACTGGGGCGATCAAGGTCGGCGAGGAGCCCGAAGGCGTGCTGGTGAGCCGCGACGGCAAGACGGTGTACGTCACCTCCGAAGTCGCCAGCCTGGTGCATGTCATCGACACGGCGACGGGCAAGGTCACGAAGAACATCAAGGTCGGCAAACGCCCGCGCCGCTTCGCGATGACGCCGGACGGGAGCCAGCTCTGGGTGACGAACGAGCTGGGGGCGAGCATCACGGTGATCGGGACGAAGGACCACGAGGTGCTGGACACGGTCAAGTTCGAGGTGAAGGGTGCCCGCGCCGCCGACATCACGCCGGTCGGCATCGCGATGAGCGCGGACGGCAAGCGGGCGTTTGTCGGGCTGGGCAAGGCGAACCACGTCGCGTTCGTGGACGTGGCGAGCCGCAAGACGACCCATCTCGTGCTGTCGGGCAAGCGGGCGTGGGGGCTGGCGCTGAACAAGGCGCAGGACCGGCTGTACGTGGCCAACGGGCTGTCGGACGACATGACGATCATCGACGTGCCCGGAGCCAAGGCGCTGAAGTCGGTGGCGGTGGGCCGGGTGCCGCACAGCATCGCCGTGGTGGAGTGAGCCGGGATGCGCAGTTTCACGGGACGTGACTTCGCACTGGGCGCCGGGCTGCTGCTTGGCGCGGCGGCGGTGCAGGCGGCCGCCTTCAAGGCGGTGCTGCTGGTGCCGGCCGACGATGCCCGGCTGGACCGCACGCGGGTCGAGCGCGCCTACTTCGGCCACCCGACCGGCCCGGCCACGGACGGCGTGCAGGTGGCGCTGAAGGAGGCGAAGCTGGAGCTGGAGTCGGCCGGCGCGTCGATGGCGGTCGAGACGGTCGAGGTCGGCTCGCCAGCCGATGCGAAGGCGGCGGCGCAGAAGGCGGAGAAGGGCGGGGTGGTGGCCTTGCTGGCCGATCTGCCGGCGGACTGGCTGCTGGCGGCGGCGGATGCGGTGAAGGTGCCGGTGCTGAACCTGAGCGCGGCCGACGACCGGCTGCGCCAACAGGACTGCCGGCCGCGCCTGCTGCACGTCGCCCCGAGCGAGCGCATGCGCGCCGACGCGCTGGCGCAGTCGCTGGTCAGCCGCAAGTGGATGAACGTGTTGCTGCTGACTGGCCCGTCGCCCGAGGATGCGCAGCGTGGGGTGGTCGCGCAGGCGGCCATCAAGCGTTACGGCCTGAAGCTGGCGGGGACGAAGCCGTTCAAGCTGTCCGGCGATCCACGCGAGCGCGACTTCGCCAACCCGCTGCTGCTCACGCAGGGCGGGCACGACGTGGTCTGGGTGGTGGACAGCGACGGCGAGTTCGCCCGGATGCTGCCGTACCGCACCGCGACACCGCGGCCGGTGATCGGCGACGCGGGCCTGACCGCATTGGCGTGGCACGCGCAGTACGACCGCTTCGGCGCCCCCCAGGTCTCGCGCCGTTTCACCAAGACCGCGCAGCGCCCGATGTCGGCGGCCGACTGGAGCGCGTGGATGGGCGGCAAGGCGCTGGCGGCTGCGGCGGTGGCGATGCCGAAGGGGCCGGTGGCGGCCGTGCAGAAGGCGCTGGTCGACGGGGAACTCGACGGCTCGAAGGGCGTGGCGATGAGTTTCCGCCCGTGGGACGGCCAGATGCGCCAGACGCTGCTGCTCACCGACGGGCAGGGCGTCATCGGCACCGCGCCGGTCGACGGCGTGCTGCACCCGAAGAATGCGCTCGACACCCTCGGCGGTGACGCGCCCGAAAAACTCTGCAAGGCCCGTTCATGAGCACCCCCGGCAGCCTCGGCCACGCGCTGCAGGCGATGCGCGCCATCGTCTGGCGTGAGGTCGCCAAGTTCTCGCGCCAGACCGGGCGGCTGGTGTCGGCGTTGGTGCGGCCGCTGCTGTGGCTGGCGGTGTTCGCGGCCGGGTTCCGCAACGTGTTCGGCATGGCGATCGCCGAGCCGTATGACACCTACATCGCCTACGACGTCTACATCGCGCCCGGCCTGATCGGCATGGTGCTGCTGTTCAACGGCATGCAGTCGAGCCTGGCGATGGTCTATGACCGCGAGATGGGGCTGATGCGGCTGCTGCTGACGGCACCGCTGCCACGGCCGTGGATCCTGTTCTCCAAGCTCACTGCGACGGCGGTGCTGTCGCTGGCGCAGGCGCTGGCGTTTGTCGTGATCGCGTGGCTGATCGGCACGGAGCTGCCGCTGATCGGGCCGCAGACGCCGCATGTGCTGCTCGCGGCGGTCTGCGGGGCGCTGATGCTGGGGGCGCTGGGGCTGCTGCTGAGCGTCCACATCAAGCAGCTCGAAAACTTCGCCGGCACGATGAACTTCGTGATCTTCCCGATGTACTTCATGTCCACGGCGCTCTATCCGCTGTGGAAGCTGGAGGAGTCGGGCGCGGCGTGGGTCTACCAGATCGCCCGCTTCAACCCGTTCACGCACGCGGTCGAGTGGATGCGCTACGCGATGTACGACAAGGATCCGGGCCTGTCGCCGTGGATCGTGCTCGGGACGCTGGCGCTGTGCTTCGGGCTGGCGAGCTGGGGCTATGACCCGCAGCGGGGGTTTGGCGCGCTGACCAAGCGGGGCGGCGGCGGGCCTCCCGGCGGTGGCGGCGGTGGAGGCTGATGGCATGAAGCTCTGGCAACGCTTGCGGGAGCAAGGTCGGGTCGAGGCCGGGCTGCCCGTCGAATTCGGGGCGGCGGCGGTGGGCCGGGCCGACATCGCCGCCTTGGCGCAGCGGCTGTTCTGGGGCTGGGCGCTGCTGGCCGGGGTGGCGCTGTTCACCGCGTGGTGGATGCAGCGCCACGGCTGGTGGCGGGCATTGGTCGATGGCGATCCGAGCGGCATCAGCGTGGTGATCGCGCTGCTGGCCGCCGCCGTCACCGGGTGGTGCGGCGTGCGGGCGTGGCGCCTGCAACGGGAGGCGCAGCCTGGCGGCGGTGGGTGGCGCACGGCCTACCTCGATGACCTGTCGCGCCAGCAGGGCGAGGCCAGCGCGCTGCTCGCCGAGCGGACCCACGGCCCGCACGAAACCGCCTGGTGGTTCACGGCGGCCACGATCAAGCTCGGCCTGCTCGGCACCGTGGTCGGCTTCATCCTGATGTCGTCGCAGCTCGGCAAGTCGCAGAGCTTCGAGCTGGCCGAGGTGCAGCAGTTGCTCCAGCAGATGACCGGCGGCATGGCGATCGCCCTCTACACCACGCTGGTCGGGCTGATCGCCAACCTGTGGCTGGGGCTGCAACTGCTGCTGCTGGACCGGCTGGCCGATCGGCTGGCGGCGGACATCCTGGCCGACGGTACGCGCTGATGGCCGTCCTGCGCCCGCGCCGCTCCGACGAGATCGACCCGTTCAGCGACCTGCTGTTCAACACGCTGCTGATCTTCGTCATGCTGTTCGCCATCGCCATCGTGGCGATGAACCCGAAGGCCAAGACCGGCGTGATCGACGCCAAGGCCGAGTTCATCATCACCGTGACCTGGCCGGACATGAACCCGAACGACATCGACACCTGGGTGCAGGATCCCGGCCGCAACCTCGTCTGGTTCCGCCAGCGCGAGGGCGGGATGATGCACCTCGACCGCGACGACCGGGGGCTGGCCAACGACACGCTCGTCATCAACGGCCAGCAGGTGGTCAACCCGCTGAACCAGGAGGTCGTGACGGTGCGCGGGTTCTCGCCGGGCGAGTACACGGTCAACGTCTTCTACTACGAGAGCAAGAACGGCGAGCCGGTGCCGGTGAACGTCTCGGTGGTGAAGGTCAACCCGAAGGCCGAGGTCGTGTTCTACGGCACCGTGAACGTGGTGCGCAAGGGCGACGAGGTGACGGCGGTGCGCTTCACGGTGAACCGCGAAGGCAAGGTCGAGGCGGTCAACACGCTGGCCAAGACGCTGGTGGAAAGGATCTGACGTGATGAGGAGCCTGTTGTGACGACGACTGATGCGGTGCTGTGGGCGTTCGTCGCCGTGCTGTTCGTGCTGGGGCTGGCGCTGGTGGCGTCGCGCTGGCCGGTGTGGGCCAAGGCGGGGCTGGTGGCGCTGGTGACGGGGCTGTACTTCTGGAGCGACACGGCGCTGGAGGAGGTGTGGGGCTGGCCGAGCCGCCACGCGCTGCCGGAGAAGTTCGTGCTGCTGGCGGCGGTGATCGAGGAGCCGGCCAAGGGCAAGGACGGCGCGCTCTACGTCTGGGTCAACGCGATCGAGAACGGCAAGCCCGCCGCGCAGCCGCGTGCCTACAAGCTGCCGTATGCCAAGGATCTGCACGCCCTGCTCAACGAGGGCATGAAGAAGGTGCGCCAGGGCGTCACGCAGATGGGCTCGGCCGAACCGAAGCGCGGCCCGAAAGGCCTGAGCTGGCTGCGGCCCGGGGCGGACGAGCAGAACGTGAAGATCCGCGACTTGCCCGCGCCGCAGTTGCCGGAGAAATGACGTGGCCCACCTGATGCGCATGGCCCGCAAGGTGGCCCCGCTGGGCCTGACGGCGCTGCTGCTGGCCGGGTGCAGCGAGCCGCCCGGCGCGTCGCTGTTTCCGCTCGACCAGGGGCGCACCTGGACCTACCGACTGACGACCGAGTGGGAGAACAACACCACCGACCGCGAAGCCATCGTCCTCCGCAACGAAGGCCGCGACAGCACGCTCGACTCGGGCAGCGCCTACCGGCGGCGCAGCGACTCGGGCATCGACTACTGGTTGCGGGCCGACGATACGGGCGTGTACCGCGTGGCGAGCAAGATGGACGTGGAGGACGCGCCGAAGGCCGATCCGCAGCCGCGTTTCGTGCTGAAGGCGCCGATCGCCGTGGGTACGACGTGGCAGGCGAGCACGACGACCTACCTGCTGCGCCGCCGCGCCGACTTCCCGCCCGAGATCCGGCACAGCCACCCGTCGATCCCGATGACCTACGTGATCGAGGCGCTGGCGGAGAAGGTGGAAACACCGGCCGGTGCGTTCGACCAGTGCGTGCGGGTGAAGGGTGCGGGCTTGATCCGGCTGTTCTCCGATCCGGTCAAGGGCTGGCAGGACATGCCACTGACGACGCTGGAGTGGTACTGCCCCGGCGTCGGCCTCGTCCGCGTGGAACGCAGCGAGCCGGCCAATTCGACTTTCCTGCAGGGCGGGACGATGAAGATGGAGTTGATGTCATGGCAATGATGGGCCGCCGGCGGGCGATGGAAGTGCTGGGGGCTGGGGTGCTCGGGTCGGTGGCCGGGCAGACGCTGGCGCAGGCGGGCGAGCGGTTTCCTGCGCGGCCGGTCACGCTGTGGGTGCCATGGCCGGCGGGCGGGGCGACGGATCTGACGATGCGGCTGCTGGCGGATCTGGCGGGGCGGCAGCTTGGGCAGCGGGTGGTGGTCGAGAACCGCGCCGGGGCGGGCGGGACGCTGGCGATGCCGATCCTGCAGCAGGCGGCGCCAGACGGCTACACGATCGCGCAACTGCCGCACCCCGCGCTGCGGGCGCCGCACATGCAGAAGGTGCTGTGGGATCCGATCCGCGACACGACGCCGATCCTGCAGGTTTCGGGCGTCACCTTCGGCATCGTCGTGCCGGCGGGCAGCGGGCTGAAGTCGCTGGAGGACGTGTTCGCGTTCGCCAAGTCGCGGCCGGGCGAGCTGACGGTGGCGACCAACGGGGTGGGCACGACGCCGCATGTGGTGATGGACGAGCTGTTCGCGCGGCGCGGGCTGGCGTATGTGCATGTGCCGTACAAGGGCACATCCGAGCAGATGCTGGCGGTGTCGTCGGGGCAGGTGATGGTGGGCATCAACTCCAACGGGTTTGCGCCGTTCGTCGATGGGGGCAAGCTGCGGCTGCTGGTGACGTTTGGCGAGCAGCGCACGAAACGCTGGCCGACGGTGCCGACGCTCAAGGAACTCGGGCACGGGATCGTCGCCACGTCACCCTACGGGCTGGTCGGACCGCGGGGGATGGCGTCAGGGGTGGTGGCCGCGCTGCACGATGCGTTCAAGGTGGCGATGAACGATCCGGCGCATGTAGCCGAGCTGGCGAAATACGACCAGGAGCTGGCGTATCTCGATGCGGAGGAGTATGGGCGCAGTCTCCGGGAGGGGTTTGCGGCGGAGAAGAGAGCGGTGGAGAGGTTGGGGTTGAACAAGGGGGGGTGAGTTCTGGGGGTGCTGTGCGGGCGCCGTGTTGTCTAGGCCTCTTCGGGCTGAACGTCGCGCAATGCGAAGGGGCCGATCGAGCAGAATCAAGTGCCCGAAAGCATTCGGTGCGTGCCTGCCACGACTCGGTGTTTGAAGGCCAGTGCACTGCGCTCGATGAAATGCCATGACAGCACGGCCAGCATCAGCGTGACGACCAGGGAAATCGAAAGCATCTCCAGCACCGATACATTCTGGAAAACGGCTGCGACAGATTGCTGAACAGGAAATGCGTAGATGTAGACCCCGTAGGAATAATCCCCGAATTGATTGTATCTTCTCAGCAAGCCAGCAGGGATGTATGCCAGATAAAACACCATGTACGCTATTCCAAGGGTGTAGCCCACGAAGAAGACTTCGGCATTCACGAGTGCGGAGAGGGTGATGAAGGTCAGTGTGAGGAAAAATGCTGCGCGTGAAAGACGTATGCGATGCTTGAGGAAAAAGAACGATGCACCTGAGGAGAACATGAACAGCAGCCGCACGACTGGAGCAACCGATTGCTCTGCGAGCCGGAAGTAAACAACCAGAAGACAGGAGACGACCGCACAGGCGATGATGACCACCTTCAACAGTGGTTCGCGCAGGGACCGTGCCGTTGAAAGCAGCACCCATGTGACGGCCAACAGGGCGTACATCTGCACTTCAATGGGCATGGTCCACAGCGAGCCGTTGACTGTTCTCTTCCATGGTGTGTTCTCGAAGAGACCAGGTATTTCATAAGAAACACCGTGAATCAACGTGGCGCACTGGATGAGGTATGTGTAGGTCTGGGAGGAGGAAAGATATTCTCCCAGCGGTAGCGTGGACAGCGCAGGCCCAAGCACGAAGACAGTGAGCACGAGCATCACCAGGAGACCGGGAAATATTCTCAATACCCTTGCCCATAGGTAATCGATGATGCTGCTGGTTCTCAGGAGGCTCGCTGTCACGAGAAAACCGCTTGCAATGAAGAATATGTCCACTGCAATGGAGCCGAGTGTCATCCCAAGGGATGCCCGGAGCGGTTCTGCACTGCTGGACCCAGTCGCGAGAGCAAAGCTGTGCGTGACCAGCACGGACACTGCGGCGATGATTCTCAGCAGATTGAGATTGTTGTCGCGGCTATAGGCAAAAGAAGCAAGATACATTGGACAAGCATCGACTGTAGGCAGGGTGATTGCATGGAGCCGAGTCTTGGACAGTCCTGACGTCCTGACGGATGGATTCGGGCAGGGTGCTCATGCCGTGCGTGACGACGGCCGCGTGTGCAGGACAAGTCAAGTGCCAGGCCGCTGACCGCCACGAAGCAAGTGGCGGTCCTGTCTGGCGGGGAGACGTGGGGTTACTTCTGTGCCAGCACCCACGTCACCAGCGTCTTCGCCTCGTCCGGCGTCACGGCGTTCGCCGGCATCGGGATCTGCCCCCAGGCGCCCGAGCCCCCCTTGATGACCTTCTCGGACAGCTTCGCCACGGCGTCCTTCTGGCCGGCGTACTTGGCTGCAATGTCCTTGTAGGCCGGGCCGACCAGCTTCTTGTCGACGGCGTGGCAGGCCATGCAGTTCTTCTTCTGGGCCAGCTCTGCGTTGGCGAACGCGGGGCTGGAGAGGGTCACGGCGGCCAGGGCAGCGAGTGCGAACAGCGACTTCATGGTAGGGGATTCCGTTTGGCTGAGAGGGAGGATCATGGCGTGCAGTCCGGTGCAGACCGGGCCCCGCACGACTGCAACGATTTTATCGACCCTGCGGTGGACACACTTGACCGCGGACTGACGCGCTGCGTCGGTGTCGGGTTATCCTCGTCAAGCCCGCGACCCGGGGTCGTGGGACAGTCAAGTCAAGAAGCAGTCGAAGAGGTGGATCGTATGGCACTGGTCGGATTGGGTGTGCTGTTGCTGGTGCTGCGCTGGGCGCAGATCGAGCCGGTAGCCCAGTGGTCGTGGTGGTCGGTGCTGGCACCGTTCGGGCTTGCGGTGGTGTGGTGGGCCATCGCGGACGCCCTCGGCTTCACCGCCCGCGCCCGCCAGAAACGCGAAGACGTCCGCCGTGATGCCCGCCGACGCAACACCGTCGAATCCCTGGGCCGCAAGACCCCGCTGCCGCGCCGCCGCTGACGTCCTGGCCGCTGCGGCGACAATCGGCCGCTTCCCCCCGCCCCTGTCTTTCCTTCCTTCGGAGTGCTGCCGATGCTCCTGCATCCCCAATTCGACCCGGTTGCGCTCAACCTGGGGTTCATCCAGATCCACTGGTACGGCCTGACCTACCTGGCGGCCTTCGGGCTGTTCTACTGGCTCGCTACCCGCCGCATCCAGCAAGCCCCTTATGTAGCCCGCGGCTGGACGGCGCGTGAGGTCGAGGATCTCCTGTTCTTCGGGGTCGTCGGCGTGATCCTGGGCGGACGGCTGGGCTATGTGCTGTTCTACAAGCCGATCTACTACCTGCAGAACCCTGCCGAAATCCTGGCGGTCTGGCAAGGGGGCATGGCCTTCCACGGCGGCTTGCTCGGCGTGATCGTGGCGATGGCGGCGTTCGCCTGGTCGCGCAAGAAAGGCTTCTTCGAGGTGACGGATCTGGTGGCGCCATGCGTGCCGACCGGGCTCGCCTGCGGGCGCATCGGCAACTTCATCAACGGCGAACTCTGGGGTCGGGCGGCGGATGCGAGCCTGCCGTGGGCGATGGTGTTCCCGCAATCCGGCAGCGACACGCTGGCGCGGCACCCGTCGCAGCTCTACCAGTTGCTGATGGAAGGGCTGCTGCTGTTCATGATCCTGTGGTGCTATGGCAAGACCCGCTCGGCGCACCACCGTGCCGACGGTTCGGTGATCTGGGGCCGCGTGTCGGGGCTGTTCCTGATCGGCTATGGCGTGTTCCGCTTCATTGCTGAATACTTCCGTGAACCGGACAGTTTCCTCGGACTGCTGGCGCTCAACCTGAGCATGGGGCAGTGGCTGTGCGTGCCGATGGTGCTGGCCGGCATGGTGATCTGGGCGCTGGCCGGGAAACGGTCGTGAGCACACCGTCTACACCGCTGAGAGTGCTCGGCATCGAGTCCTCGTGCGACGAGACCGGCATCGCGCTGGTCGAGTTGCCCGAGGGCGTCGAAGGGGCCGCGCCGCCCCGGCTGCTGGCCCACGCGCTGCACAGCCAGATCGACATGCACCAGGCGTATGGCGGCGTGGTGCCCGAGCTGGCGTCGCGGGACCACATCCGCCGGGCCGTGCCGCTGCTGCGCGAGACGCTGGCGGGGGCGGGGCTGGCCCTGGAGGCGGTGGATGTCGTGGCCTACACGCGCGGGCCGGGGCTGGCGGGGGCGCTGCTGGTCGGCACCGGGATGGCGTGTGCGCTCGGGATGGCGCTGGACCGGCCGGTGCTTGGCGTGCATCACCTGGAGGGGCACCTGCTGTCGCCGTTCCTCTCCGCCGATCCGCCCGAATTCCCGTTCGTCGCGCTGCTGGTGTCGGGCGGCCACACGCAGCTCATGCGCGTGGACGGGGTGGGGCGCTACGAGATGCTCGGCGAGACCATCGACGATGCGGCGGGCGAGGCGTTCGACAAGACCGCCAAGATGCTCGGGCTGGGCTATCCGGGCGGGCCGGCTTTGGCGAAGCTGGCGGAGCAGGGCGATGAGGCGGCGTTCAAGCTGCCGCGCCCGCTGATGCGCGGGGAGCTGCTGGATTTCTCGTTCGCCGGGCTGAAGACGGCGGTCTGGACGCAGTTGAACAGGCTCGACTCCGCTGCCCCGAATGCCGCGCAGGCGAGGGCGGATCTCGCCGCTTCGACGCAGGCGGCGATCGTGGACGTGCTGGTGGCGAAGTCGCTGCTGGCGCTGAGGCAGACCGGGCTGAAGCGGCTGGTCGTGGCGGGCGGGGTCGGGGCGAACCGGCGGCTGCGGGCGCAACTGGATGCGCAGTGCCAGCGGCGTGGCGTGCGGGTCCACTACCCGGAGCTGCACCTGTGTACCGACAACGGCGCCATGATCGCGCTGGCCGGGGCGATGCGGCTGCACAGCGGGCAGGCGGTGGCGAGCCGGGACTACGCTTTTGACGTGCGGCCGCGCTGGGAGCTGGGGACGGCATGAAGCCCGTGGAGGTGTGAATTTGAATGCATAATTCAAAATTCATGAGAACCACACCCCACTCCCTCTCCGCACTCGCCCTGAGCCTCACGGGCGTTTTTGCTTTGTCCCCCGCGCACGCGGCTCCCGCTGCGCCCGCCGCCGCCAAGACCGAGCCGATCAAGCTGGCGCTGATCGAAGGTTTGTCCGGCCCCTTCGCCAACGCGGGCGAGGCGGTGGCCCGCAACATCACCTGGGCCATCGAGCGCGTGAACGCCCGTGGCGGCGTGAAGCTGCCGGGGGGGCATCGTCCGCTCGAACTCGTGCGCCTGGACAGCAAGGGCAACACCGAGGAAGCCCTGTCCGTCCTGAAAAACGCCACCGACCAGCAGATCCCGGTCGTGCTGCAAGGCAACAGCTCCGCCACCGCCAGCGCGCTGATCGACGCGCTGAACAAGCACAACGACCGCGAGCCGCAGCGCCGGGCGGTGTTCCTGAACTACTCGGCGGTCGATCCGGCGCTGACCAACGAGAAGTGCAGCCCGTGGCACTTCCGCTTCGACGCGCACGCCGACATGCGCCTGGCCGCGCTGACCGACGTGCTGCAGCAGGACACGGCGCTCAAGCGTGTCTACCTGATCGGCCAGGACTACAGCTTCGGCCAGCACGTCGTCCGGCAGGGCCGGGTGATGATCGCGGCCAAGCGCCCGGACATCCAGTTCGTCGGCGAGGAGCTGCACCCGGTCGGCCGTGTCAAGGATTTCCTGCCCTATGCCACCAAGATCAAGGCCAGCGGCGCGCAGGCGGTGGTCACCGGCAACTGGGGCAATGACCTGACGCTGCTGGTCAAGGCGGCGCGCGAGGTCGGCTTCGAGGGCAAGTTCTACACCTTCTATGGCAACGCGCTGGGCGTGCCGAGTGCGCTCGGGGACGCGGGCGTGGGGCGCGTGATCGCCGTGGCCGAGTGGCACCCGAATGTCGGCGGCAAGGCGTCCGAGGCGCTGGTCAACAGCTTCCACCAGCGGTTCCCCAAGCCCGAGGACGACTACCTCCATGTGCGCATGCAGGCGATGGTCGAGATGCTGGCGCAGGCGATGGAACGCGCCCGCAGCACCGACGCCACCGCCGTCGCCAAGGCCCTGGCCGGTGCCCGCCACGACGGCCGGGCGCTGGGCGGGCTGGGCGCGGGCGTGATGCGGGCCGAGGACCACCAGTTCATCCAGCCGCTCTACGTCAGCACGATGCAGAAAGCGGGCACGGACGGCGTGCGCTTCGATGTCGAGGGGTCGGGCTATGGCTTTCGCACCGTCCGGTACTTGGGTGCCGAGCAGACGGCGCAGCCACATTCGTGCAAGATGGTGCCCCTTTGAAGCCAAGAGGTTCTCATGCGCCAGGTGATTGCCGATCTGTCGGCGTCTCGCATCCGTGAAGTGGCCAATGCCGGACTGGGACGCAGCGACGTGCTTGCGTTCTGGTTCGGCGAAAGCGACGAGGTCACGCCCATGTCGGTTCGTGACGCAGCGGTCACGTCGATCGAGGCGGGCGAGACCTTCTACGCCCACAACCTCGGCCTGCCCGCGCTGCGCGACGCCTTGGCGGGCTACGTCTCGTCGCTGCACCGGCCCGTGGCGGCCGACCGGATCGCGGTCACCTCGTCCGGGGTCAGTGCGCTGATGCTGGCCCAGCAGGCGCTGGTGGACGCGGGCGACGAGGTGGTGGTGGTCGTGCCGGTGTGGCCGAACCTGACCGCGCAGCCGGCGATCATGGGGGCGCGGGTGCGGCGCGTGAGCCTGCGGGCCGAGGGCGGGGCGTGGCGGCTGGACCTGGACGAGCTGCTGGCCGCCGTGACCCCGGCGACGCGGGTGCTGGTGCTCAACGCGCCGAACAACCCGACCGGCTGGACGCTGACCCGCGCCGAGCAGCAGGTGATCCTCGACCACTGCCGCCGCACCGGCACCTGGATCGTCTCGGACGAGGTGTACGAGCGGCTGTACTACCCGGACTACGCGGACACCGTGCTGCTGCCGGGGCAGGCCGTCTGTGCCCCGAGCTTCCTCGACCTCGCCGAGCCGGACGACCGGCTGGTGGTCATCCACAGCTTCTCGAAGTCCTTCCTGATGACGGGCTGGCGACTGGGCAACCTGGTCGCACCCGCCGCGCTCATCGAGCAGTTGGGCAAGCTGATCGAGTTCAACACCTCGTGCGCGCCGGTGTTCGTGCAGCGGGCGGGGCTGGCGGCGCTGGCGGACGCGCCGGTGGCGGTGCCGGCGCTGCAATCGCGGCTGCGCACATGCCGCGACACGCTGATCGGCGCGCTGCGGACGGTGCCGAGGGTCGAGGTGGCCACGCCGCCCGGCGCGATGTACGCCTTCCTGCGCGTCGAGGGCGAGACCGACTCGCTGGCGCTGGCCAAGCGGCTGGTGGCAGAGCACGGCCTGGGCCTCGCGCCGGGCACCGCCTTCGGCGACGAGGCCGAGGGCTGGCTGCGCTGGTGCTTCGCGTCGCGCCAGCCGCAACGGCTGCTTCAGGGTGTCGATCGTCTGGCACGGGCCTTGGCGCTATAATCTCGGGCTTCGCCGTCGATTCGGACGGTGCAAGCCCACACGCAACCGGCGTGTACACGGCGCGGGGCGGTTTCCCCCACGGCCGCAAGTGAACCCCGAAACCCCAAGGAATCTGTCATGTCCGAAATCAACAAGGCCGACGTCGTCGCCGCCAACGCCCGCTCGGCGGGCGACACCGGCTCGCCGGAAGTCCAGGTCGCGCTGCTGACCGCCCGCATCAACCACCTGACCCCGCACTTCAAGGCCAACAAGAAGGACCACCACGGTCGTCGCGGCCTGCTGCGCATGGTGAGCCGCCGTCGCAAGCTGCTCGACTACCTCAAGGCCAAGGACGCCGACCGCTACACCGCGCTGATCCAGAAGCTGGGTCTGCGCAAGTAATCTGCATGCCATCTCGGCATGCCTGTGAAGAGCCTGTCTGGACCCTCCAGCACAGGCTCTTTGTCTTGACGGCCACGCGTGGGCGCTGCTGTGTCATTCCATCCTGATCCGTGCATCGACCCGATCGACGGGTCTGGATGGAATGGCATCCCGCCGCGGTGACCGGCCACCTCGAAGAAAGAAAACCCATGACCGCAAGTCTGTTCAACAAAGTCACCAAGACCTTCCAATGGGGTCAGCACACCGTCACGCTCGAAACCGGTGAAATCGCCCGGCAAGCCAGTGGCGCCGTGATCGTCAACATGGACGACACCGTGGTGCTCGCCACCGTCGTCGCCCGCAAGGAAGCCAAGCAGGGCCAGGACTTCTTCCCCCTGACGGTGGACTACATCGAGAAGACCTACGCCGCCGGCAAGATCCCCGGCAGCTTCTTCAAGCGTGAAGCCAAGCCCAGCGAGTCGGAAGTGCTGACCAGCCGCCTGATCGACCGCCCGCTGCGCCCGCTGTTCCCGGAAGGCTTCTACAACGAAGTCCAGGTCGTCATCCACGTCCTGTCGCTGAACCCGGAAGCCTCCGCCGACATCGCCGCGCTGATCGGCTCCAGCGCCGCGCTGGCCATCTCCGGCATCCCGTTCAACGGCCCGGTCGGTGCCGCCCGCGTCGGCTACATCAACGGTGAATACGTGCTGAACCCCGGCCCGACGCAGCTCAAGCAGTCGTCGCTGGACCTGGTCGTCGCGGGCACCGAAGCGGCCGTGCTGATGGTCGAATCCGAAGCGCAGCAGCTCACCGAAGAGGTGATGCTGGGCGGCGTGGTGTTCGGCCATGAACAGGCCAAGGCCGCCATCGCCGCGATCAACGAGCTGGTGCGTGACGCCGGCAAGCCGGAATGGACGTGGCAGGCCCCGGCCAAGAACGAACCGCTGATCGCCAAGGTCGCCGAGTTCGGCCAGGCCAAGATCGAGGCCGCTTACCAGATCCGCTCCAAGCAGGCGCGCACCGACGCCTGCCGCGCTGCCTACGGCGAAGTCAAGGCCGCGCTGAAGGCCGATGGCGTCGAGTTCGACGGCGTCGAAGTCGATAACCTGCTGTTCGAGATCGAGGCCAAGACCGTGCGCGGTCAGATCCTGCAAGGCGAGCCGCGCATCGACGGCCGCGACACCCGCACCGTGCGCCCGATCGAGATCCGCACCGGCGTGCTGCCGCGCACCCACGGCTCGGCGCTGTTCACCCGTGGCGAGACGCAGGCCCTCGTCGTCGCCACCCTCGGCACCGACCAGGACGCCCAGCGCATCGACGCGCTGGCCGGTGATTTCCGCGACACCTTCCTGTTCCACTACAACATGCCCCCCTTCGCCACCGGCGAAGCCGGCCGCATGGGCACGCCGAAGCGCCGCGAGACCGGCCACGGCCGCCTCGCCAAGCGCGCCCTGGTGCCGCTGCTGCCGAACCGCGAAGACTTCGCCTACACGATCCGTGTCGTCTCGGAGATCACCGAGTCCAACGGCTCGTCGTCGATGGCCTCCGTCTGCGGCGGCTGTCTGGCGCTGATGGATGCCGGTGTGCCGATGAAGGCGCACGTCGCCGGCATCGCCATGGGCCTGATCAAGGACGGCAACCGCTTCGCCGTGCTGACCGATATCCTGGGCGATGAAGATCACCTCGGCGACATGGACTTCAAGGTGGCGGGCACCACCACCGGCGTGACCGCCCTGCAGATGGACATCAAGATCCAGGGCATCACCAAGGAAATCATGCAGGTCGCGCTGGCGCAGGCCAAGGAAGCGCGTCTGCACATCCTGGGCAAGATGACCGAAGCGGTCGCGGGCGCCAGCACCGAGGTCTCCGACTTCGCGCCGCGCCTGTACACGATGAAGATCAACCCGGAAAAGATCCGTGACGTCATCGGCAAGGGTGGCTCCGTCATCCGTGGTCTGTGCGAAGAGACGGGCTGCCAGATCAACATCGACGAAGACGGCACCATCACGATCGCCTCGACCGACAGTGCCAAGGCCGATGTCGCCAAGAAGCGCATCGCCGACATCACCGCCGAAGCCGAGATCGGCAAGGTCTACGAAGGCCCGGTCGTCAAGATCCTGGACTTCGGCGCCCTGGTCAACGTGCTGCCGGGCAAGGATGGCCTGTTGCACATCAGCCAGATCGCCCACCAGCGTGTCGAGAAGGTCACCGACTTCCTGACCGAAGGCCAGATCGTCAAGGTCAAGGTGCTGGAGACGGATGAGAAGGGCCGCATCAAGCTGTCGATGAAGGCGCTGCTGGAGCGTCCGGAAGGCATGGAAGAAGAGCGTTTCGAACGTGCACCGCGCCGTGAGTTCGGGGACCGCAATGACCGTGGCCCGCGCCGTGAGCGCAGCGAGCGCCCGCCGCGCAGCGAGCAGCCGGCCGCTGAGTCGGCGGCCCCCGCTGCTGCCGCGCCGGACGCCGCTTCGGAGCCGTCGCAGTCCTGATCGTTGCCTGAATGTCCCTGAGCGTCCGAAGGAGCCCGCACCATGAAAGCCATCGAAATCGCCCGCCCCGGTCCGCCGGACGTGCTGACGCTGGTCGAGCGTGCGGACCCGGTGCCGGGCGCGGGCGAGGTGTTGATCCGCGTGGCGGCCAGCGGGGTGAACCGCCCCGATGTGCTGCAGCGCATGGGCGCCTACCCGCCACCGCCGGGTGCTTCGGATCTGCCGGGGCTGGAAGTGGCCGGCATCATCGTCGCCGGTGACGCCGAGGCGATGGCCGCGTCGGGCTTGTCGATCGGGCAGCGCGTCTGTGCGCTGACGCCGGGAGGTGGTTACGCCGAGTTGTGCGTGACGCCGGCGGTGCAGTGCCTGCCGATACCGGAGGGTCTGAGCGACACGGAGGCGGCCAGCCTGCCCGAGACCTGCTTCACCGTGTGGTCGAACGTGTTCATGCGTGCGGCGCTGCAACCGGGCGAGACGCTGCTGGTCCAGGGCGGCACCAGCGGCATCGGCGTCACCGCCATCCAGATGGCCAAGGCGTTTGGCGCCACGGTCATCGCCACGGCGGGCAGCGACGCCAAGTGCCAGGCGTGCCTCGACCTCGGCGCCGACCACGCCATCAACTACCGCACGGTCGACTTCGCCGAGGAGGCGCGCCGGTTCACGGGTGGGCGTGGCGTGGACGTGATCCTGGACATGGTCGCTGGCGACTACGTGGCGCGTGAAGTGACGGCGCTGGCCGAGGATGGCCGGCTCGTCATCATCGCGGTGCAGGGTGGCGTGAAAGCGCAGTTCGACGCCGGGCTGGTGCTGCGTCGGCGCTTGACGGTCACGGGTTCGACCTTGCGTCCGCGTCCGGTGGCATTCAAGGGTGCCGTGGCTGCCGCGCTGCGCGAACGGGTGTGGCCGTTGATCGCGTCGGGCCGCATCCGGCCGGTGCTTCACAGCGTGCTGCACGCCACCGAGGCAGCGCAGGCACATGCCCTGATGGAGTCCAATCAGCACATCGGCAAGATCGTGCTGACTTGGTGAAGTCACCACCTGACGCCATTCCTGACAGTATTTTTCAACTTGATCAGAGAGCTTTCATCATGACGACACGTCGCAAGCTGGTGGTGGGGAACTGGAAGATGCACGGCAGCCATGCGGCCAATGCTGATTTGCTGCAAGGCATTCTGGCCGCACGCCCTTTCGTGGGTGAGGTGGCAGTGTGCGTGCCGTTTCCCTACCTGTCCGAAGTCGCGGTGACGCTGGCCAACAGCAGCGTGGCCTGGGGCTCGCAAGATGTCTCGGCGCACGCGCAGGGTGCTTACACCGGCGAAGTGTCGGCGGCGATGCTGGCCGAGTTCGGTTGCCGCTACGCCATCGTCGGGCACTCCGAGCGCCGCGCCTACCATGCTGAATCCGATCAACTGGTCGCCGACAAGGCCAAGGCCGCGCTGGCCAAGGGCCTCACGCCGATCGTCTGCGTCGGCGAGACGCTCGAACAGCGCGAGGCGGGCGAGACCGAAGCGGTGGTCAAGCGGCAGCTCTCGGCCGTGATCCACACGCTTGGCCAGTGCATCGGTGAAGTCGTCGTGGCCTACGAGCCGGTGTGGGCGATCGGCACCGGTCGCACCGCGTCGCCCGAGCAGGCGCAGGCGGTGCATGCCGTGCTGCGTGCGCAACTCGCAGCGGCCACGCCCCGGGCGACCGAGATGAAGCTGCTCTACGGCGGCAGTGTCAAGGCCGACAATGCGGCGGTTCTTTTTTCCCAGGCTGACATTGACGGTGGCCTGATCGGTGGTGCGGCATTGAAGGCAGCGGATTTTGTTGCCGTCGCCCGTGCCGCTGGTTGATACAGACGGAGTTTTTCCATGCAAGTGATGATGAACCTGGTGCTGCTGCTGCAGCTGGTGGCGGCCATTGCCATGATCGGGCTGGTGCTGATGCAGCAGGGCAAGGGCGCCGACATGGGGGCTGCGTTCGGAGGCGGCTCGTCGGGCAGCTTGTTCGGCGCCACGGGCAGTGCCAATTTCCTGTCCCGCTCGACGGCGGTGGCTGCCACGTTGTTTTTTGTCTGCACTCTGGCGCTTGCCTACTTCGGCAACCTGCGCACGGGCGAGGCTGCAGCGGGGGGCAGCATTCTGGACCGCGCCGCTGCTCCGGCTTCTGCCCCGGCTGCAGCCTCCAGTGCGCCTGCCGCGGCTCAGATTCCGGCCCTCGTGGAAGCGCCAGCGGCGTCGGCTGTGGCGGCTTCGGCACCGGCTTCGCGCTGATTGACGCGAAAAAACAGCCGAGGCCCTTGAGGCAAACCCTCATTGGCATTAGAATTCAAGGCTGCGCTGCAAGCAACACGACCTGCAGCGAATCAACAAACCGAAGTGCAGTATCAGCGCGATCTGTCGGTGCGCTTCGTGGAAGTTGGTTGTAAAATCGTGTTTTAACGTGCCGACGTGGTGAAATTGGTAGACACGCTATCTTGAGGGGGTAGTGGCGAAAGCTGTGCGAGTTCGAGTCTCGCCGTCGGCACCATGTACATGACATGTGAATCAAATGCCCGTTGAGGTTTGATTCGGCGCCCTGGCAATACTTAGGCGCAGGGAGCAGGTGGGCGCGCTGAGCACGCGGTTAGACACAAAAGTGTTTTCCCGGGCGGCGCGCTTTATTTTTGCCGCATGAGGATCTGGCGAGTTGACCGACATGAATCTGGAACAATACCTTCCCGTCATCCTGTTCATTCTTGTCGGCGTCGGTGTCGGCGTGGTGCCCCAGTTGCTGGGTGCGTTGCTGGGTCCGCACCGTCCTGATCCGGCCAAGAATTCGCCGTACGAGTGTGGTTTCGAGGCATTCGAAGATGCGCGCATGAAGTTCGATGTGCGCTACTACCTGGTGGCGATTCTCTTCATTCTGTTCGATCTGGAAATCGCGTTCCTGTTTCCGTGGGCCGTGTCGCTGCGTGAAATCGGGCCGACAGGTTTCTGGGCGATGATGGTCTTCCTGGGCATCCTGGTGGTCGGATTCGTCTACGAATGGAAAAAAGGCGCCCTCGACTGGGAATGAACTGAGAGCACATCATGGGCATTGAAGGCGTACTCAAGGAAGGTTTCGTCACGACGAGTGTCGATACCCTGATCAACTGGTCGAAGACCGGATCGCTCTGGCCGATGACGTTCGGGCTGGCGTGCTGTGCGGTCGAGATGATGCACGCTGGTGCATCGCGCTACGACATCGACCGCTTCGGCATGCTGTTCCGACCCAGTCCTCGGCAGTCAGACCTGATGATCGTCGCTGGCACGCTGTGCAACAAGATGGCTCCGGCACTGCGCAAGGTGTACGACCAGATGGCAGAGCCGCGCTGGGTGTTGTCGATGGGGTCGTGCGCGAATGGCGGCGGCTACTACCACTACAGCTACTCGGTGGTGCGCGGCTGTGACCGTGTGGTGCCAGTGGATGTCTACGTGCCGGGCTGTCCCCCCACGGCCGAGGCGCTGCTGTACGGCATCCTGCAGCTTCAAGCCAAGATCCGCCGCGAAAACACCATCGCCCGCTGAGCAGGTACACCGCATGACGCAGAAACTCGATACCTTGCAGGCTACGCTGGAGCGTGTGCTGGCCGACCGTCTCGTCAGCCTGGTGCGTGCCCGTGGCGAGATCACGGTCACGGTGAAGGTGGCCGACTCGCTGTCGGTGGCCAAGACGCTGCGCGACCATCCCGAACTGTGCTTCGAGCAGTTGATCGACCTGTGCGGCGTCGACTACAGCGGCTACAAGGACGGGCTGCATGAAGGCCTGCGCTATGCCGTGGTCACGCACCTGCTGTCGGTCAGCAAGAACTGGCGCCTGCGCCTGAAGGTGTTTGCCGCGGACGACGACTTTCCGGTCGTGCCGGCGCTGACCCCGCTGTGGTCGGCCGCCAACTGGTTCGAGCGCGAAGCCTTCGACCTGTACGGCATCGTGTTCGACGGCCACGACGACCTGCGCCGCATCCTCACCGACTACGGCTTCATCGGCCACCCGATGCGCAAGGACTTCCCGGTGACGGGTCACGTCGAGATGCGCTACGACCCCGAGCAGAAGCGCGTCATCTACCAGCCGGTCACGATCGAGCCGCGCGAGATCACGCCGCGCATCATCCGCGAAGACCACTACGGCGGCCTGCACTGAGCTGGCGCAGCGCCCCACCTGAGGTTGATCCATGGCTGAAATCAAGAACTACACCCTGAACTTCGGTCCCCAGCACCCGGCGGCCCACGGCGTGCTGCGGCTGGTGCTCGAACTGGATGGTGAAGTCATCCAGCGCGCCGACCCGCACATCGGCCTGCTGCACCGCGCCACCGAGAAGCTGGCCGAGAGCAAGACCTTCATCCAGTCGCTGCCGTACATGGACCGCCTCGACTACGTGTCGATGATGGCCAACGAGCATGCCTATTGCCTGGCGATCGAGAAGCTGCTCGGCGTTGATGTGCCGATCCGCGCCCAGTACATCCGCGTGCTGTTCAGCGAGATCACCCGCCTGCTGAACCACCTGCTGTGGCTGGGTTGCCATGGCATGGACTGCGGCGCCATGAACATGCTGATCTACTGCTTCCGCGAGCGGGAAGATCTGTTCGACATGTACGAAGCGGTATCGGGTGCGCGCATGCACGCGGCCTATTTCCGTCCGGGCGGCGTCTACCGCGACCTGCCGGACACGATGCCGCAGTACAAGCACAGCAAGATCCGCAACGCCAAGGCGATGGCGCGGCTGAACGAGAATCGCCAGGGCTCGTTGCTGGACTTCATCGAGGACTTCTCGAAGCGTTTCCCGACGCTGGTCGACGAGTACGAGACGCTGCTGACCGACAACCGCATCTGGAAGCAGCGCACCGTCGGCATCGGTGTCGTGACACCGGAGCGTGCGCTCAACCTCGGCTTCACGGGTGCGATGCTGCGTGGCTCGGGGATTGCCTGGGATCTGCGCAAGAACCAGCCCTACGAAGTCTATGACCGCATGGACTTCGACATCCCGCTGGGCGTCAACGGCGACACCTACGACCGCTACCTCGTGCGCATCGAGGAGATGCGTCAGGCCAACCGCATCATCCAGCAGTGCGTGGACTGGCTGCGCAAGAACCCCGGCCCCGTCATCACCAGCAACCACAAGGTCGCGCCGCCGTCCCGCGTCGAGATGAAGACCTCGATGGAAGAGCTGATCCACCATTTCAAGCTTTTCACCGAAGGCTTCCATGTGCCCGAAGGCGAGGCGTATGCCGCCGTCGAGCATCCGAAGGGCGAATTCGGCATCTACCTGATCAGCGACGGTGCCAACAAGCCCTACCGCATGAAGATCCGCCCGCCCGGTTATGTGCATCTGGCTGCCCTCGACGAGATGTCGCGCGGCCACATGATCGCCGACGCCGTGGCCATCATCGGCACGATGGACATCGTGTTCGGCGAGATCGACCGCTGACCGACCGCTGCTATTCCGGAAGCGACGAACCCCATGTTCAGTGAAGCCACCCTGGCGCGTTTTGCGCGCGAAGTTGCCAAGTACCCCGCCGACCAGAAGCAGTCGGCGGTGATGGCCTGTCTGTCGATTGCCCAGCAGGAACTGGGCTGGGTCTCGGCCGAAGCGGAGGCGGCCATTGCCAACGTGCTCGGCATGGCCCCCATCGCGGTGCGCGAGGTCACGACCTTCTACAACATGTACAACCAGCGCCCGGTCGGACAGTTCAAGCTGAACGTCTGCACCAACCTGCCGTGCCAGTTGCGCAAGGGGCAGCAGGCGATGGACTACCTGTGCGAGAAGCTGGGGGTCGAAGACGGTGGCACGACGGCGGACGGCTTGTTCACGGTGCAGAAGTGCGAGTGCCTGGGCGCTTGTGCAGATGCTCCGGTGATGCTGGTCAACGACCGCCAGATGGTCAGCTACATGAGCAACAGCCGCCTCGACGAACTGGTCGCCACGCTCCAGGCGCACGCCAAGGCTGCGGTCAACTGAACCAGGGCGGACAAGCACATGACTCTGGACCTCTCCAAATTCCAGGCAACGGGTGTCGAGACCTGTTTCCATGACCGGCACATCAACCCGCAGATCTACGCCGGGCTGGATGGCAGCAACTGGCGCCTGAAGGACTACGAAGCCCGTGGTGGCTACCAGGCGCTGCGCAAGATCCTCGCCCAAGGTGAGGGTGCGGGCATGACCGCCGATCAGGTGATCGCCGACGTGAAGGCGTCCGGGCTGCGCGGCCGTGGGGGCGCAGGCTTCCCGACGGGTCTGAAGTGGAGCTTCATGCCGCGCGCGTTGCCGGTGCAGAAGTACCTGGTCTGCAACTCGGACGAAGGCGAGCCGGGGACATGCAAGGACCGCGACATCCTGCGCTTCAACCCGCACATCGTCATCGAAGGCATGGTCATCGCCGCCTACGCGATGGGCATCTCGGTTGGCTACAACTACATCCACGGTGAAATCTTCGACGCGTACGACCGCTTCGAGGAGGCGCTGGAAGAGGCTCGCGCCGCCGGCTATCTGGGTGCCAGCATCCTCGGCAGCAAGCACAGCTTCCAGTTGCACGCCTTCCACGGCTTCGGCGCCTACATCTGCGGTGAAGAAACCGCGCTGCTGGAGTCGCTCGAAGGCAAGAAGGGCCAGCCGCGCTTCAAGCCGCCGTTTCCCGCGAGCTTCGGTCTGTATGGCCGTCCGACGACGATCAACAACACCGAGACGTTTGCGGCCGTGCCCTGGATCATCCGCAACGGTGGTCAGGCGTACCTGGAGTGCGGCAAGCCGAACAACGGCGGCACCAAGATCTTCTCGATGGTCGGTGACGTGGAGCGTCCCGGCAACTACGAGATCCCGATGGGCACGCCGTTCGCCAAGCTGCTGGAGCTGGCCGGTGGTGTCAAGGGTGGCAAGAAGCTCAAGGCGGTGATCCCGGGTGGCTCGTCGTCACCCGTGCTGCCCGCCGACGTGATGATGAACTGCACGATGGACTACGACTCCATCAGCAAGGCCGGCTCCATGCTCGGGTCGGGCGCGGTCATCGTGATGGACGACACCCGCTGCATGGTCAAGAGTCTGCAGCGCCTGTCCTACTTCTACGCGCACGAATCCTGCGGCCAATGCACCCCCTGCCGCGAAGGCACGGGCTGGCTGTCGAAGATGGTGGACCGCATCGAGACCGGCCACGGTCGCCCTGACGATCTGGCGCTGCTCGACAACGTGGCCGAGAACATCATGGGCCGCACCATCTGTGCGCTGGGGGACGCGGCAGCGATGCCGGTGCGCGGGATGCTCAAGCATTTCCGCCACGAATTTGTCCACCACATCGAACACAAGACCTGCATGGCCGGGACGAACGAACATGGTTGAAATCGAACTCGACGGCAAGAAGGTTTCGGTGCTCGAAGGCAGCATGGTGATGCATGCGGCCGAAGCGGCTGGCACCTACATCCCGCACTTCTGCTACCACAAGAAGCTCTCGATCGCCGCGAACTGCCGCATGTGCCTCGTGGACGTGGAAAAGGCGCCGAAGCCCATGCCCGCCTGCGCCACGCCGGTGACGCAGGGCATGATCGTGCGCACCAAGAGCGACAAGGCACTGAAAGCCCAGCAGTCGGTGATGGAGTTCCTGCTCATCAACCACCCGCTGGATTGCCCCATCTGCGACCAGGGCGGCGAGTGCCAGTTGCAGGATCTGGCGGTCGGCTACGGCAAGTCGGCTTCGCGCTATGAAGAGGAAAAGCGCGTCGTCTTCCACAAGGAGGTCGGCCCGCTGATCTCGATGGAAGAGATGAGCCGCTGCATCCACTGCACCCGCTGCGTGCGCTTCGGCCAGGAAATCGCCGGCCAGATGGAACTCGGCATGCTCCAGCGTGGCGAGCACGCCGAGATCACCACGTTTGTCGGCCAGACGATCGACTCCGAGCTGTCGGGCAACATGATCGACATCTGCCCGGTCGGTGCGCTGACCAGCAAGCCGTTCCGCTACAGCGCCCGCACTTGGGAGCTGTCGCGCCGCAAGAGCGTCAGCCCGCACGATTCGACGGGTGCCAACCTGATCGTCCAGGTGAAGAACCACAAGGTGCTGCGCGCGGTGCCGCTGGAAAACGACGCCGTCAACGAGTGCTGGATCGCCGACCGCGACCGCTTCAGCTACGAGGCGCTCAACAGCGACGCCCGCCTGACGCAGCCCATGCTCAAGCAGGGTGGCCAGTGGAAGCCGGTGGACTGGACGACCGCGCTGGAGTACGTCGCCAACGGCCTGAAGAACATCGCTGCTCAGCACGGTGCCGCCTCGGTGGGCGCGCTGGCCTCGGGCGTGAGCACGAACGAAGAGCTGTTCCTGCTGGGTGAGCTGGTGCGCGGCCTGGGCAGCCAGAACATCGACCACCGCCTGCGCCACAGCGATTTCCGCACCGAAGCCGGGGCCGTGCGCTGGCTGGGCCTGCCGATCGCCGAGCTGTCCACGCTGGATCGCGCGCTGGTGATCGGCTCCTTCCTGCGCAAGGACCACCCGCTGTTCGCCCAACGCCTGCGCCAGGCCACCCGCCGTGGTGCCAAGGTGATGCGCATCGGCGCGCTGTCGGACGACTGGGCCATGACCGTCGCGGGCGAGATCGTCGCGGCGCCGTCGGACTGGCTGTCGGTGCTGATCGAGGTCGCCGCTGCCGTGGCCACCGCCAAGGGCGTGACTGCACCGCTGTCGGTCACACCGGGTGAGCAGGCCCAGGGTATTGCCAACGCGCTGCTGTCGGGCGCCCGCACGGCGGTGCTGCTGGGCAACGCCGCCGCCGCGCACCCGCAGGCGGCTGAACTGCTGGCCATCGCGAACTGGATCGCCGAGCAGGCTGGTGCCCGCTGTGGCTATCTGGGCGACTCGGGCAACGGTGTCGGGGCGCAGCTGGTCGGCGCACAGCCGGGGCAGGGCGGTCTGGACGCGGGTCAGATGCTGGCCAAGTCGCTCAAGGCGTATCTGCTGTTCAACACCGAGCCGGTGCTGGACGCCGCCAATGCCGCACAGGCCGCCAAGTCGTTGCAGGCCGCCGAGATGGTCGTCGCGTTCAGCCCGTTCCAGGCGAATGTCGAGTTCGCCGACGTGATGCTGCCGATCGCGCCGTTCACCGAAACCGGTGGCAGCTTCGTCAACGCGGATGGCCGCGTGCAGAGTTTCCACGGCGTGGTGCGTCCGCTGGGCGACACCCGTCCGGGCTGGAAGGTGCTGCGCGTGCTGGGCAACCTGCTGGGCCTGAACGGCTTCGCGCAGGAGTCGGTCGAGGACGTGCGCGCCGCCGCCGGACTGACGGACGCGGCCAAGGTCGCGAGTCGCCTGTCCAACCGCAGCAGTGCCTCCCCGGAGATCGTCGCCGCGCCCGCCGGCCTGCAGCGCATCGCCAATGTGCCGGTCTACGCCACCGATTCGGTCGTGCGCCGTGCCCCGTCGCTGCAGCAGACAGCGGACGCGAATGCACCGCTGGTGGCGCTCAACGCTGCGCTCTGGGCACAGCTGGGTCTGCAGGATGGCGCCAAGGTACGTGTCGTGCAGGGCGGCGGCAGTGCCGTGCTGCCCGCTGCGCTGGATGTCTCGCTGGCGGCCGACACCGTGCGTGTGAGCGCCGGCCATCCCTCCACCGCCGCGCTGGGGGCCGTGTTCGGTGCCCTGAGCGTCGAACGCGCCTGAGCCGCAGAAGGACCGAATGATGCTGGACACCCTGCAAACCGTCGGCGCCTCCACCCTGGGCGGTGCGTGGCCTGTCGTCTGGACGCTGCTGAAGATCGTCGCGCTGCTGCTGCCGCTGATGGGCTGCGTCGCCTATCTGACCCTGTGGGAACGCAAGGCCATCGGCTGGACCCAGATCCGTCCCGGCCCGAACCGCGTGGGTCCGTGGGGCCTGCTGACGCCGATCGCCGACGCCGTGAAGCTGATCTTCAAGGAGATCATCGCCCCGACCGCCGCCAACAAGGGCCTGTTCTTCCTCGGCCCGATCATGACCATCATGCCGGCGCTCGCGGCGTGGGCGGTCGTGCCGTTCGGTCCCGAAGTCGCGCTGGCCAACGTCAACGCCGGCCTGCTGTTCCTGATGGCGATCACCTCGATGGAGGTCTACGGCGTGATCATCGCCGGCTGGGCCTCGAACTCGAAGTACGCCTTCCTGGGCGCGATGCGGGCGTCCGCGCAGATGGTCAGCTACGAAATTGCGATGGGCTTCTGCTTCGTCGTGGTGCTGATGGTCGCCGGCAGCCTGAACATGACGGACATCGTCGTGAGCCAGACCAAGGGCCAGTTTGCCGACATGGGCCTGAACTTCCTGTCGTGGAACTGGTTGCCGCTGTTCCCGATCTTCATCGTCTACTTCATCTCGGGCCTGGCCGAAACCAATCGCCACCCGTTCGACGTGGTGGAAGGCGAAGCGGAAATCGTGGCCGGTCACATGATCGAGTACTCGGGCATGTCGTTCGCCATGTTCTTCCTGGCCGAATACGCCAACATGATCCTGGTGTCGATGCTGGCCGTGCTGATGTTCCTCGGCGGCTGGGATGCCCCGATCGGCGCGCTGTCCTTCCTGCCGGGCTGGATCTGGCTGGGCATCAAGACCTTCTGCGTCGCCACGATGTTCCTGTGGGTGCGCGCGACCTTCCCGCGCTACCGCTACGACCAGATCATGCGCCTGGGCTGGAAGATCTTCATCCCGATCACCTTGGTGTGGCTGGTGGTGGTGGGTCTGTGGATCCAGTCGCCCTGGAACATCTGGAAATAACCGAGCCAGCGAGGAAAACCACCATGTCCGCCGTGGCCAGTGTCAAGGATTTTGTCTCCAGTTTCATGCTGCTTGAGTTGCTCAAGGGCATGAAGCTGACCGGGCGTCACTTCTTCCAGCGCAGCGTGACTGTGCAGTTCCCGGAAGAAAAGACGCCGCTGTCTCCCCGTTTCCGCGGTCTGCACGCGCTGCGCCGCTACGAGAACGGTGAAGAGCGTTGCATCGCCTGCAAGCTCTGCGAGGCCGTGTGCCCTGCGATGGCGATCACCATCGAGTCCGACGTGCGCGCCGACGGCAGCCGCCGCACGACGCGCTACGACATCGACCTCACCAAGTGCATCTTCTGCGGCTTCTGCGAGGAAAGCTGTCCGGTCGATTCGATCGTCGAGACGCACGTCTTCGAATACCACGGCGAGAAGCGCGGCGACCTGTACTTCACCAAGGACATGCTGCTGGCCGTCGGTGACCGCTACGAAAAAGAGATCGCCGCCAACAAGGAGGCGGACGCCAAGTACCGCTGAGCACCGACATGGACACCACCTCCGCGCTTTTCTACGTCTTTTCCGCCGTGCTGCTGCTCTCGGGTTTCCGGGTCATCACGGCCCGCAGCCCCGTCCACTCGGCGCTGTTCCTCGTGCTGGCCTTCTTCAGTGCCTCGTGCATCTGGATGATGCTGCACGCCGAGTTCCTGGCCATCTCGCTGGTGCTCGTCTACGTTGGCGCCGTGATGGTGCTGTTCCTGTTCGTCGTGATGATGCTGGACATCAACCTCGACTTGCTCAAGCAGGGTTTCTGGAAGCATTTCCCGCTGGCCGGTCTGGTCGGCGTGGTCATCGCGCTGGAGATGGCCTGGGTGCTGCAGCGTGGCTTCAACGTGCCGACGCCCAAGCCCATGGAAGGCACCGCCGGCATGCCCAACACCAAGTTGCTGGGCATCGAGATCTACACCGACTACCTCTATCCGCTGGAAATCGCGGCCGTGCTGCTGCTGGTGGCGATCATCGCGGCGATCGCGCTGACGCTGCGCCGCCGCAAGGACGTGCGTGGCCAGAACCCGTCGGAGCAGGTCAAGGCGAAGAAGGCCGACCGTCTGCGCATCGTGAAGATGGACGCCGTGCGCGAGCTGCCGTCCGTCCCCGCCGCGCCTGCCGCTGATGCCGCTGCCGCACCGAAAGGACAAGCATGATCTCGCTCGGACATTACCTGACGCTGGGCGCGATCCTGTTCGCGATCTCGGTGGTCGGCATCTTCCTGAACCGCAAGAACCTGATCGTGCTGCTGATGGCCATCGAGCTGATGCTGCTGGCGGTCAACCTGAACTTCGTCGCCTTCTCGCACTACCTGGGCGACATGGCGGGGCAGGTCTTCGTGTTCTTCATCCTGACGGTGGCAGCGGCCGAGTCCGCGATCGGCCTGGCCATCCTGGTCGTGCTGTTCCGCAATCGCGCGACGATCAATGTCGATGAACTCGATTCGCTGAAGGGCTGACACCAGTGCCAACGCCAAACGGGACAACCAGAATATGACTCAGCTCTCGCAATCGATGCTGCTGGCCGTACCGCTCGCCCCGCTGGCGGGCGCGGTGATCGCAGGCTTCTTCGGCAAGTCGGTCGGCCGTGCCGGCTCGCACGTCGCCACCATTCTCGGCGTGCTCATCGCCTTCATCCTTTCGGCGATGACGCTGAAGGCGGTCGCGCTGGATGGGGCCCGCTTCAACGAGACTGTCTATGAATGGATGGTGCTCGGCGGTCTGAAGATGGAAGTCGGCTTCATGGTCGACGGCCTGACTGCGATGATGATGTGCGTCGTCACCTTCGTGTCGCTGATGGTCCACCTGTACACCATCGGCTACATGGAAGAGGATCCTGGCTACCAGCGTTTCTTTTCCTACATCTCGCTGTTCACGTTCTCGATGCTGATGCTCGTCATGAGCAACAACTTCCTGCAACTGTTCTTCGGTTGGGAAGCGGTGGGCCTGGTGTCCTACCTGCTGATCGGTTTCTGGTTCAAGAAGCCGACCGCGGTGTTCGCCAACATGAAGGCGTTCCTGGTCAACCGTGTCGGCGACTTCGGCTTCATCCTGGGCATCGGCCTGATCGCAGCCTACGCGGGCACGCTGAGCTACACCGAGACGTTTGCCAAGGCGGGCGAACTGTCGAAGATCGCGTTCCCCTACGACACATGGGGTGGTGACTGGATGCTGATCACGGTGATCTGCATCTGCCTGTTCATCGGCGCGATGGGCAAGTCGGCCCAGTTTCCGCTGCACGTCTGGCTGCCCGACTCGATGGAAGGCCCGACCCCGATCTCGGCGCTGATCCACGCGGCGACGATGGTGACAGCCGGCATCTTCATGGTGGCGCGCATGTCGCCGCTGTTCGAGCTGTCGGACACCGCCCTGAACTTCATCCTGGTCATCGGCTCGATCACGGCACTGTTCATGGGTTTCCTGGGCATCATCCAGAACGACATCAAGCGCGTGGTCGCCTACTCGACGCTGTCGCAGCTGGGGTACATGACGATCGCGCTGGGTGCTTCGGCCTACTCGGTCGCCGTGTTCCACCTGATGACGCACGCGTTCTTCAAGGCGCTGCTGTTCCTGGGTGCCGGCTCGGTGATCATGGGCATGCACCACGACCAGGACATCCGCAACATGGGCGGCCTGCGCAAGTACATGCCCATCACCTGGATCACGTCGCTGCTGGGTTCGCTTGCGCTGATCGGCACGCCGTTCTTCTCGGGCTTCTATTCGAAGGACTCGATCATCGAGGCGCTGCACGCGAGCACGCTGCCCGCCGCTCCGATCGCCTATGCGGCGGCCGTGATCGGTGTGTTCGTCACGGCGTTCTACTCGTTCCGCATGTATTTCCTCGTCTTCCACGGCAAGGAACACTTCCACCACAAGCCCTTCCCTGGTGAGCACGACCACCACGACGAGGACGACCACGGCCATGGGCACGACGCGCATGCGCACACGCCGCACGAGTCGCCCTGGGTGGTGACGGTGCCGCTGCTGCTGCTGGCGATCCCGTCGGTGGTCATCGGCTACCTGACGATCCAGCCGCTGCTGTACGGCGACTTCCTGAAGGACGCGATCTTCGTCGACGCGGCCCGCCACCCGGCGATGGCCGAAATCGCCCAGCACTTCCACGGTGCTGCGGCCATGGCGATGCACTCGCTGCAGACGCTGCCGCTGTGGCTGGCGGTGGGCGGCGTGGCGACGGCCTACGTGTTCTACATGCTGGTGCCGGCTGTGCCTGCGGCGATCGGCCGTGCGCTGGCGCCGCTCGTGACGGTGATGGAAAACAAGTACTACATGGACTGGATCAACGAGAACATCTTCGCTGCGGGCGCCCGTCTGCTGGGCCGCGGCCTGTGGAAGATCGGCGACGTGACCCTCATCGACGGCCTGCTCGTCAACGGGTCGGCGCGTCTGGTGGGGTGGATCGGCTCGCTGGTGCGGCTGTTCCAGACCGGCTACATCTACCACTACGCACTGGTCATGCTCGTCGGCGTCTTCGCGCTGATGTCGTGGTTCGTGTGGCAGCACCGTTGAGCGGAGGGACGACACCATGGCTTATCTCTCCCTTGCGATCTGGATTCCCATCGCCTTCGGCATCCTGCTGCTGGCGGTCGGGCGCGACGACCAACCCAACGCCGCCCGCTGGATCGGCCTGATCGGTGCGCTGATCGGCTTCGCGGTCACGCTGCCGCTGATCTCCGGCTTCGACACCACCACCGCGGCACTGCAGTTCCAGGAAAACTTCGCCTGGATCCCGCGCTTCAACATCCGCTACCACCTCGGCGTGGACGGCATCTCGGTGTGGTTCGTGCTGCTGACGGCGTTCATCTCGATCATCGTCGTGCTGGCCGGCTGGGAGGTCATCACCGACCGCGCCCACCAGTACATCGGCGCCTTCCTGATCATGTCCGGCCTGACGGTCGGCGTGTTCTCGGCTGCCGACGGCATGCTGTTCTACGTCTTCTTCGAGGCGACCCTGATCCCGATGTACATCATCATCGGCATCTGGGGTGGCCCGCGGCGGGTGTATGCGGCCATCAAGTTCTTCCTGTACACGCTGGCCGGCTCGCTGCTGCTGCTGCTGGCCCTGATCTTCCTGTACTACAAGTCGGGTGGCAGTTTCGACATCCAGACCTGGCACAAGCTGCCGCTGCCGATCGGCGCGCAGACCATGCTGTTCTTTGCCTTCCTGGCGGCGTTCGCGGTGAAGGTGCCGATGTGGCCGGTCCACACCTGGCTGCCGGACGCCCACGTCGAAGCCCCCACGGGTGGCTCGATCGTGCTGGCCGCGATCATGCTGAAGCTGGGTGCCTACGGGTTCCTGCGCTTCTCGCTGCCGATCGCCCCGGATGCTTCGCACGAGTGGTCGGGCCTGCTGATCACGCTGTCGCTGGTGGCGGTGATCTACATCGGTCTGGTCGCCATGGTGCAGACGGACATGAAGAAGCTGGTCGCCTACTCGTCGATCGCGCACATGGGCTTCGTCACGCTGGGCTTCTTCTTCTTCAGCGAGCTGGGCATCTCCGGCGGACTGGTGCAGATGATCTCGCACGGCTTCGTGTCGGGCGCGATGTTCCTGTCGATCGGTGTCCTGTACGACCGCGTCCATTCGCGTGAGATCGCGTCCTACGGCGGCGTGGCCAACACCATGCCCAAGTTCGCGGCCTTCGCGGTCTTCTTCGGCATGGCCAACGCCGGTCTGCCGGGCACGGCGGGCTTCATCGGCGAGTGGATGGTGATCCTGGGGGCGGTGCAGTACAACTTCTGGATCGGCATGCTGGCCGCCAGCGCGCTGATCTTTGGCGCGGCCTACACGCTGTGGATGGTCAAGCGCGTCTACTTCGGTGACGTGGCCAACGACCATGTCCGCGAGCTGACCGACATCAACGCCCGCGAATTCGCGCTGCTGGCCGTGCTGGCGGTCTGCACGCTGGCGATGGGCCTGTACCCCAAGCCCTTCACCGACGTGATGCATGTGTCGGTGACGGAGCTGATCCGCCACGTTGGCGTGTCGAAACTGTGATCCTGGAGCACTGCACCCCATGACTGCAATGAATTGGCTCGCGGTGTATCCCGAGATCTTCCTGCTGGTGATGGCCTGCGTCGTCGCGCTGGCCGACCTGTTCGTGACCGATCCGAAGCGCACGCCCACGCATGTGCTGACCCTGCTGACGCTGGTGGCGCTGGCCGGCATGCACTGGGTGTCCTTCAACGAGGGCGAGACCTCCTATGCGATGAACCGCATGGTGGTCACGGACCCGATGGGCCACCTGCTCGCGCTGTTCGCCACGATCGCCGTCGCGGTGACGCTGGTCTATGCCCGTCCTTATGCCGAGAGCCGCGAGATGCTCAAGGGCGAGCTGTACACGCTCAGCCTGTTCTCGCTGCTGGGCATCTCGATCATGGTGTCGGGCAACAACCTGCTGACGCTGTACCTCGGCCTCGAAGTGATGAGCCTGTCGCTGTACTCGCTGGTGGCCCTGCGCCGTGACCATGCGCAGTCCACCGAAGCGGCGATGAAGTACTTCGTGCTGGGTGCGCTGGCCTCGGGTTTCCTGCTGTACGGCATGTCGATGATGTACGGCGCGACCGGCTCGCTCGACCTGGGCGCGATCTTCGACGCCATCGGCAAGGGTGACGTCAACCGCCAGGTGCTGGTGTTCGGTCTCGTGTTCATCGTGTCCGGGCTGGCGTTCAAGCTGGGGGCGGTGCCGTTCCACATGTGGCTGCCGGACGTGTACCAGGGGGCGCCGACCGCGGCCACGCTGATGATCGCCGGTGCACCCAAGATCGCGGCCTTCGGCATGCTGATCCGCCTGCTGGTGGACGGGATGCTGGGGCTGGCGGTGGACTGGCAGCAGATGTTCGTCGTGCTGGCCGTGTGCTCGCTGCTGGTGGGCAACCTGGCCGCCATCGCGCAGACCAACCTCAAGCGCATGCTGGCCTACTCGACCATCGCGCAGATGGGTTTCCTGCTGCTGGGTCTGCTGGCGGGTGTGGTCAACGGCAACACGCTGTCGGCCGCCAACGCCTACAGCTCGTCGATGTTCTACATCATCACCTACGTGCTGACGACGCTGGGCACCTTCGGGCTGATCATGCTGATGGCGCGCTCGGGTTTCGAGGCCGAGGAGATCCGCGACCTGTCCGGTCTGCACCGCCGCAGCCCCGTGCTGGCCGCCGTGATGGGCATCTTCATGTTCTCGCTGGCCGGTGTGCCGCCGATGGTCGGGTTCTACGCCAAGCTGGCGGTGCTGCAGGCGCTCGTCTCCACCAATGACCCGCTGCACCTGTACCTGGCGATCTTCGCGGTCGTGATGTCGCTGATCGGCGCCTTCTACTATCTGCGCGTCGTCAAGGCCATGTACTTCGACGAGCCCCACGACACCTCGCCCATCGTCACCCCGACGGGTGCGCGCACGGTGCTGTCGCTCAACGGTGCGGCGATCCTGCTGCTGGGCGTGCTGCCGGGCGGACTGATGGCCATGTGTGCCCAGGCGATCGTCAAGGCGCTGGCGACCTGATGGCCTCGACCGCGACGCTCTGGACGGTGCTGCTGCTCGCGGCCGTGCTGGCCAACCTGCCCTTCGTCAACGAGCGGCTGCTGGCCGTGGTGCCGCGGTCGGGGGACAAGGGCATCGGCGTGCGTCTGCTGGAGCTGCTGCTGTACACCGGCATCACCATCGTGGCGGGCCGTGCGCTGGAGGGGCTGGGCACGCAGGCCGCGCCGCAGGGCTGGCAGTTCTACGCGGTCATGCTCTGCGTGATGCTGACGCTGGCCTTTCCCGGTTTCGTGTGGCGCTATCTGCGCCGCCGGCACTGACCGTGTCTTCGGGTCGGTCCAGCCTGCCGACGCTGCAGGCCCTGCCACAGGGTGACGACCACCTGCGCGAAGACTGCACCGCGTCGCGCCACGCCTACCAGGGCCGCTTCCTCCAGATCCGCCAGGACGACGTGCGGCTGCCCGATGGCAGCACCGCGTTCCGCGAATACATCGTCCACCCCGGCGCCGTGATGGTCGTGCCGCTGCTGGACGACGGGCGCCTGGTGATGGAGCGCCAGTACCGCTACCCCACCCACCGCGCCTACCTCGAATTCCCGGCCGGCAAGCTCGATGCGGGCGAGCCCGGCATTGCCTGCGGCGTGCGGGAGCTGTTCGAGGAAACAGGCTTTCAGGCGGCGGAATGGGCCTATGCGGGCGAACTCCACAACGCCATCGCCTACTCGGACGAGCGCATCGAGATCTGGTTTGCCCGCGGCCTTGTCGCGGGCGAGCGGCAGCTGGACGCGGGCGAGTTCCTCGACGTGTTCGTGGCCACGCAAGACGAGCTGTCCGGCTGGATCGCCGACGGCACCGTCACCGATGCCAAGACCCTGATCGCGCTGCTGTGGCTGCAGCAATGGCGTGCCGGCCGCTGGGCCTTGACGTGGAAACCCGCCAGCGCATGGGACGACGGCCGATAATCCAGCGGCCATGAAAGTCCTCAACCTCCAGTGCGCGTCCGGCCATGCCTTCGAAGGCTGGTTCGGTTCGGAAGACGACTACCAGTCCCAGCAAGCCCGCGGTCTGCTGACCTGTCCAGTCTGCGGCCATGCCGAAGTGCTGCGCCTGCCGTCGGCGCCCCGGCTCAACCTGTCCCGCGCACCAGCCCCGACGACGCCGGCACCGGCATCTGCCAAGCCCGTGCCCACGCACGTCACCCCCGAGCGCGCCCAGGCCGAGGCGGTGCTGCTGCAGGCCATGCGCCATGTGCTGGCCAACACCGAGGACGTGGGCCGGCACTTCGCCGACGAAGCCCGCCGCATGCACCACGGCGAGGTCGAGGCCCGCGACATCCGCGGCGAGGCCACGCCATCCGAGGCCCTGGCGCTGCGCGAGGAGGGCATCGACGTGCTGCCGCTGGCCATCCCCGACGCGCTCAAGGGGCCACTGCAGTGAACCCGTCGCCGGGCCGGCGCGCGAGCATCCGGCCTGGATTCATGCGCTGATCGGGGTCCAGCGCCTGCTTGATGGCCCGCATCAGGCCCAGCGCCACGGGCGACTTGCGCTCCTCCAGCGTCTCGCACTTGAGCAGTCCGATCCCGTGTTCGGCCGAGATCGAGCCGCCATGGGCCAGCACCGCGTCGTAGACCAGTGCGTTGACCGCCGGTTCGTGCCGCGCCAGGAAATCGGCCGCTGACACGCCCAGCGGTCCCTGTACGTTGTAGTGCAGGTTCCCGTCCCCCAGATGGCCGAAGTTCACCAGCCGCACGCCGGGAAATGCCTGCTGCAGCGCCGCGTCCGTCTGCGCCACGAAGGCCGGGATGCGCGAGACGGGCAGGGCGATGTCGTGCTTGATGTTGAGACCCTCTTCCGCCTGGGCCATGGAGATCGACTCGCGCAGGTGCCACATCGCCCGCGACTGCGCGACCGAGGAGGCCACCGCCGCGTCCGTGATCACGCCCGACTCCAGCGCCGCTTCCAGCAGGCCCTCGAACACCGTGCGGGCGTGGTCGGCGCTCTCGGCGTCCGAGACTTCGAGCAGCACGGTCCACGGCGCCGGCGGCAGCGGCTGCGGGATCTGCGGAAAATGCCGGCGCACCAGCGACAAGGCGCAGTCGCTGATCACCTCGAAGCCGGTCAGGGACGCGGCCGCCCGTTGCTGGGCGAGCTGCAGCAGCGCCACGCACTGGTCCACCGAGTCGCAGGCCGCCAGTGCAGTCATGGAGGCGGCCGGCTGCGGGTACAGGCGCATCACGGCGGCCGTGATCACGCCGAGCGTGCCCTCGCTGCCGATGTAGAGGTGGCGCAGGTCGTAGCCGGTGTTGTCCTTGCGCAGCCCGCTCAGCCCGTCCCAGACCTCGCCAGCCGGCGTGACCACCTCCAGCCCGAGACAGAGTTCGCGGGCATTGCCGTAGCGCAGCACCTGCGTTCCCCCGGCGTTGGTCGAGAGATTGCCGCCGAGGGTGCAACTGCCTTCGGCCGCCAGGCTCAGCGGCAGCAGCAGACCAGCGGCGTCGGCGGCCTCCTGCGCGGCCTGCAGGATGCAGCCGGCCTCGACCGTCATCGTCAGGTTGGCGGCGTCGATGGCGCGGACGCGGTTCAGCCGTCCGAGGTTGAGCAGCACCTGCGTGCCCGACCCATCCGGCACCGAGCTGCCCACCAGCCCGGTGTTGCCTCCCTGCGGCACGACTTCCACCCCATGCCGCGCACAGACCCGCAGCACGGCCGCCACCTCGTCGGTGCTGCCCGGCCGCACCACGGCGTAGGCGCGCCCGTGCCAGCGTTTGCGCCAGTCGCGCTCGTAGGCGGTCAGCCCGTCGCCTTGCAGCACATGGGCGGGGCCGACGGCAGCCTGCAGTGCGCTCAGCAGCGTGTGCATGTCCGTGTTCATGCGGTGGCCCCGGTGGACAGCGTGGCGCTGTGGTCGGCCTGTCGCCCGGCCGCCAGCCGTGCGCGCACATGCCAGGCGCAGGTGGTGAACAGCAGCACCGCCAGCACGATCTCCAGCCCCGCCAGCCACAGCTCCAGCCGCACGGGGCCGTACAGCCGCACGGCCCCTTCGGCCGCGTACAGCCACACCGCCAGGCTCAGCCAGCGGTAGGTGTAGAGCCGCATGCGCCAGAGTCCGGGCAACGCCAGCACCAGGGGAACCACCTTGACGGCCAGCGAGCCGGAGCCGGTGCGGGCCAGCGCCAGCTCCCAGGCCAGACCCAGCAGGACCAGCAGCACGCACAGAGCCAGGGACGACCAGCGGCTGCGCTGCACGGCAGGGGTCGGGACGGAAGAGAAGGAGTCGGTCATCGTGGGGGGCATCGGTTCAGCTTTGGCATGATAGCCACATGAACCCTCTCCGCCGCCGCTGGGCCGCACTGCAGCAATGGCCTTGGCTCGACACGCTGCGCACGCTGCGCCTGCGTTTCCGCGAAGACCGACTCGGCATCACCGCCGGCAGCCTGACCTTCATCACCACGATCTCGCTGGTGCCGCTGGCCACCGTCACCTTCGCGCTCTTCACCGCGTTCCCGATGTTCGCGAGCTTCCGCAAGGCGCTGGAGGTGTACTTCCTGCAGAACCTGGTGCCCGACGCGATCGCCCGCCCCGTGCTCAAGCAGCTCACGCTGTTCGCCAGCAAGGCCAGCCAGGTGGGAGCGGTCGGTCTGGTGGTGCTGGTGTTCACGGCCATCGCGCTGCTGCTGACCATCGACCGCTCGCTCAACGCCATCTGGCGCGTGCGCAAGCCCCGGCCGCTGGCGCAGCGGGTGCTCGTCTACTGGGCCACCGCCACGCTCACGCCGCTGGTGCTGGGCGTGAGCCTGTCGATGACCTCCTATGCGGTGTCGGCTTCCAGCGGACTGGTGGAGGCGCTGCCCGGCGGGGTTTCGCTGCTGCTGGGGCTGGTGGAGCTGGTCCTGATGGCCGTGGGGATGTCGGCGCTGTTCAAGTTCGTGCCGGCCACGCAGGTGCGCTGGAGCCATGCGGCGCTGGGCGGGGCGTTCGTCGCCATCGGCTTCGAGCTGGCCAAGCGGGGGCTGGCCTGGTACCTGGGTCTGACGCCGACCTACACCACGATCTACGGTGCCTTCGCCACCGTGCCGATCCTGCTGAGCTGGATCTACCTGGGCTGGGTGATCGTGCTGCTGGGGGCGGTGATCGCGGCCTATGCCCCGAGCCTGCAGATGCGCGTGGTGCGCCAGGCGGTGGCGCCGGGCTGGCGCTTCATGCTGGCGCTGAGCGTGCTGCGCGAGCTGGCCAGCGCGCAGGCTGGGTCGGCCCGCGGCGTGGCACCCAGCGTGCTGTGCGAGCGGTTGCGGCTGGATCCGCTGCAGGTCGAGCCGGTGATCGAGCAGTTGCAGCGACTGGACTGGGTGGGCGCACTCGATGAGCCGGGGCTGGCGCGGCAGGTGCTGCTGATCGATCCCGCGCGCACGTCGGTGGCGCCGCTGGTGCAGGCGCTGCTGCTGTCCGGGCGCTGGCAGGACGAACCGTTCTGGCAGCACGCCGGGCTGGGCACGATGACGCTGGCGCAGGCGCTGCGCCAGGCCGAGGGCAGCCCCTGATCAGGCCAGCGCCTGGCGCAGTGCGCCGAGCAGACCGTCCGGGTCTTCCTGCATCAGCGCGTGGCCGGCCTGCGGCAGCGTGTGGACCGTGGCGCCCAGCGTGTCGGCCAGCGCGTCGGCGTGGCGGGGCAGCGTCATCCGGTCGCGGCCGCCGAGGATGAGGCGGCTGCGCAGGCCGGACAGGCCGCGCACGCGGGTGGCCGCCTCCAGGCCGTGGGCGTAGCGGTCGCATGCGCTGAAATCGTGGTGGAAGAGGTTGTGCACCACGCCAGCCACACCCTCGCCACGGGCCAGTACCTGCCGCATCAGGGCGCGGCTGCTCCCGTGCAGCCACGCACCGGGGCCGGGGTAGGAGGGCTTGGCGGCCAGCGTGGCGTGGGAGAACGCCACCACCTGGTCGATCGCGGCCAGCGGGTACCGGGCGGCGGTGTCCAGCAGCACCGCCGAGACGCGCATCGGGTAGGCGGTGCCGACCATGACCAGGTGGCTGACGAGACCCGGCGCAGCACGGCTGGCCGCTTCGAGTGCGATCAGCGAGCCCATGCTGTGTCCGACCAGCGCCGCCTGCTGCACCCCGTGCTCGGCCAGCAGCGCCAGCACGGCATCGGCCATCGACTCGACATCCGGCAGTGCGGGCCCGGCGCTGCGGCCATGTCCGGGCAGATCGACGGCGAGCACGCTGTGGCCGTGGTGGGCGCACCAGCGCGCCGCCAGCGTCCAGACGCTGTGGTCGTTGAGTGCGCCGTGGACGAAGACGACGCAGGGCCGCGATGCGTCGAAGGGCCGGCCGCCGGTGTAGGCGTACAGGCTGGTGGGGGCAGGAGAGGCCATGGCGATCACGCGGCTTTCTGTGCGGCCTTGAGCGCACGCTGCAGGTCGTCGATCAGGTCGGCCGGGTCTTCCAGGCCGACCGACAGCCGGACCGTGCCCGGTCCGATGCCGGCTGCCGCCAGCGCGGCGTCGTCCATGCGGAAATGCGTGGTCGAGGCCGGGTGGATCACCAGCGAGCGCGCGTCGCCCACGTTGGCCAGGTGCGAGAACAGCTCCAGCGCCTCGATGAAGACCCGCCCCTGCGCCCGCGTGCCCTGCAGGTCGAAGCTGAACACGGCGCCGCAGCCCTTCGGCAGCAGCCGCTGGGCGAGGGTGTGGTCCGGGTGGTCTGGCCGCGCGGGATGGCGGATGCGACCGACCAGCGGCTGGGTGGCGAGGAACTCGACGATGCGCTGGGTGTTCTCGACGTGCCGGGCCATGCGCAGCGGCAGCGTCTCGATGCCTTGGAGGATGAGCCACGCGGTGTGCGGACTCATGCAGGCGCCCAGATCCCGCAGACCCTCGCGCCGCGCCCGCAGCCCGAAGGCGCCGACGGAACTTTCCTCGGTGAACACCATGCCGTGGAAGCCGTCGTAAGGGGTGCACAGCGTGGCGCCACGGCCGTGCTGCGCGTGGGCAGACTCCCAGTCGAAGTTGCCGCCGTCCACCAGCAGCCCGCCCACGACCGTGCCATGCCCGCAGAGGAACTTGGTCGCCGAGTGCAGCACCAGCGCAGCGCCGAGATCCAGCGGGCGCTGCAGCCACGGTGTCGTCAGCGTGGCGTCCACCAGCAGCGGCAGGCCGTGGTCGCGGCCGAGCTGTGCCAGCGCGGGGATGTCCAGCACGTCCAGCCCGGGATTGCCCAGCGTCTCGCCGAACAGCAGCTTCGTTTCCGGCCGGATCGCAGCGCGCCAGCCGTCGTGGTCGCCAGGCCGCACGAACGTGGTGCGGATGCCCAGGCGCGGCAGCGTGTAGTGCAACAGGTTGTGCGAGCCGCCGTAGAGCGCGCTGCTGGCGACGATGTGGTCTCCGGTGCCGGCCAGCGTCGTGATCGCCAGCACCAGCGCGGCCTGTCCGCTCGCGGTGGCCAGCGCGCCGACCCCGCAGTCGAGCGCGGCGATGCGCTCCTCCAGCACGGCGGTGGTCGGGTTGGACAGTCGGCTGTAGACGTGGCCGGCGCGCTCCAGGTTGAACAGCGAGGCGGCGTGCTCGGCCGAGTCGAAGACGAAGGAGGTGCTCAGGTGCAGCGGGACGGCGCGCGCGCCGGTGCTCGGGTCGGGGGCGCTGCCGGCGTGCAGGGCGAGGGTGTCGAATCCGGGGGCGGCGGCTCCAGCCATCGAGGGGCTCCTCAGGGTGATATTTGCGCGCATTGTGGGCTATATTGGCGCAACAACTCCCGTTTTCCCAAGAGGCCAGCCAACATGCAAGTCAGCGACATCCTGCGAGTCAAGGGCAACACGCTCTACACCGCCAACCCGGACCACGCGCTGGCCGACGCCGTCAACCTGATGGCCGAGCGCGACATCGGCTCCCTGGTGGTGATGTCCCACGGCCACCTCGTCGGCATGCTCACCTTCCGTGAAGTCATCCAGGCCGTCGTGCGCAACGGCGGCACGCTGGGCGCACTGCAGGTCAGCGGCGTGATGGACGCCGAGCCGCTGACGTGCTCGCCCGAGACCGCCATCGACGAGGTGCGCCGCATGATGCTGGAGCGCCACGCCCGCTACATGCCGGTGATGAGCGGCCACATGCTGATGGGCGTGATCTCGTTCTACGACGTGGCCAAGGCCGTGGTGGACAGCCAGGACTTCGAGAACCGCATGCTCAAGGCCTACATCCGCGACTGGCCCTCGGAGGCGGCCGAGTCCGACCCGGCAGCCGCCAGCAGCAACGCTCAGGCCTGACCGGGTACCAGGCGCAGCTGCGGCGAGCGGATGTCTGGCACGGCCTTGCCAGTCGGCTGCACTGCGGGCAGCGGTGCATCCTCGTCCGGGGCGCTGCCTGCGTCCGTCGTGCGCAACTCCTGCACGATGCGTTCCAGCGGATTGACATCGACCACCAGACTGCGCGGGTTCCGGCTTCGTGGGGCGTCGCCCGGCTCTTCTGGCAGCACCACCGCCAGATAGTCTCCTAGCGACGCCAGCGCCACCAGCAGCTCGCCGGTCTCGTCCAGCCGTTCGACGCGCACCCGGCGGTCGTACTGCCCCAGTGCCAGCCCGAGGGCGATGTCACGGGCGTCGTGCAGCGGCTGTGTCACGGCCCGTGCGTTCTGATGCGCCAGCGCCAATGCACAGCCGACGGCTGCCAGCATCAGGGCTGCCGAGAGCAGCGCGCGTGCCGGTCCGCCTCCCGGGTGTGGCAGCCATGACAGCCCCAGCGCGATGCCAGCCAGCCCCATGGGCAGCAAGGTGCCCAGGACGAGGCGGGTCCGGATGGAGTGGTGTCGGATGGAGCGAAGAGGCTGGGTCATGGTGCAGTGCGTCCTGGTGCAGCCGTTGCCCCCGTCGGGCGGCTGATTGGTAACAAATTGTATTTTGGGTGGACAATGCCATAAAAAAGGCACGTTACCCTTAAGGTAACGTGCCTGAAACGAGCCATGTCTGGACTCGCGGCTGGAATCTTGTGACGCCGATCCGGCTCAGGCCGCGTGAGCGGACGGGCCAAGTCCGAGGTCTGCGCTGCCCATGAGGTATTCGATGTCGAGCAGGATGAGCATGCGTTCTTGCAGGCTGGCGATGCCGGTGATGTAGCGGGTGTCGTCGCGGGTGTCCATGTCCGGGGCGGGGCGCACGGCCTCGCCAGGCAGCTCCAGCACATCCGACACCGAGTCCACGACTGCGCCGACCACCCGCCCGCGGATGTTGAGCACCACCACCACCGTGAACTGGTTGTAGTCCGCGGATGCACAGCCGAACTTGATGCGCAGATCGACGATCGGCACGATGATGCCCCGCAAGTTCACCACGCCCTTGAAGCACATGGCTGCGTTGGCGATGCGGGTCGGGGCCTCGTAGGAGCGAATTTCCTGCACTTTCAGGATGTCGATGCCGTACTCCTCCTGCCCGAGCCGGAAGGTCAGGTACTCGCCGCGCAGATGGGACGTCGGCTCCATCTCGTGTCCCTGTCCAGAGCTGGATGGCGGGGTGTGGCTGCCGCCGCTGCTGGACGACCGGGGGGCCGGGTGGGTGAGTGCCGTGCTCATCGGAATCCTTGATGTGCCATGGGGGAATTGTCCCGAGCGCGTTGGTCGCCGATGGGCGAAGCAGCCGGACATAGAGGGCCCAGTTCCACGCCATCGGCCGCCTACAATGCGCCAGCACGCTGCGCGTTCCTCTCCGCCCTGTCCCTGTCCCCGTCCTTTTCCATCCGCACCATGTCTGGCAGCACCTTCGGCCTCCTGTTCCGCGTCACCAACTTCGGCGAAAGCCACGGCCCGGCCATCGGCTGCGTCATCGACGGCTGCCCCCCGGGGCTGGCGCTGTCCGAGGCCGACATCCAGCCCGACCTCGACCGCCGCCGCCCCGGCACCAGCCGCCACGTCACCCAGCGCAACGAGCCCGACCAGGTCGAGATCCTCTCCGGCGTCTACGAGGGCCAGACCACCGGCACGCCGATCTGCCTGCTGATCCGCAACACCGACCAGCGCAGCAAGGACTACGGCAACATCCTCGACACCTTCCGTCCCGGCCACGCCGACTACACCTACTGGCGCAAGTACGGCTTGCGCGACCCGCGTGGCGGCGGCCGGTCGTCGGCGCGACTGACGGCGCCGATGGTGGCCGCCGGTGCCGTCGCCAAGAAATGGCTCCAGGCGCAGCACGGCACCACCTTCCTCGGCTGGATGGGCCAGCTCGGCCCGATCGAGATCCCCTTCGAGGACGAGACGCAGATTGCGCAGAATCCCTTCTTCGCCCCTGGCACCTCGCGGCTCGCGGCACTGGAAACCTACATGGACGACCTGCGCCGCGCCGGGGATTCCTGCGGCGCGCGCATCCAGGTGGTGGCCCGCGGCATGCCGGTCGGGCTGGGCGATCCGCTGTTCGACAAGCTGGACGCGGACGTGGCCTACGCGATGATGGGCATCAACGCGGTCAAGGGCGTGGAGATCGGCGCCGGCTTCGCCTCGGTTGCCCAGCGCGGCACCGAGCACGGCGACGAGATGACCCCCACCGGCTTCCGCAGCAACCATGCCGGCGGCGTGCTGGGTGGCCTCTCCACCGGACAGGATCTGGTGGTGTCGATCGCCATCAAGCCCACCAGCTCGATCCGCACGCCGCGTGACTCCATCAACCGTGCCGGCGAGCCGGCCACGGTGGAGACCTTCGGGCGCCACGACCCCTGCGTCGGCATCCGCGCCACGCCGATCGCCGAGGCGATGCTGGCGCTGGTGGTGATGGACCATGTCCTGCGCCATCGGGCGCAGTGCGGCGATGTGACATTGCCGCGCCCGCCCTTGCCGGGTGCGGTGGTGGCCTGAGGCTTCCCGACGGACGCTCAGGGGCACAGGCGTGCGGCTGCGTCCACCAGCTGCGATGGCTGGAAGGGTCTGGTGATCCAGGCCCGCACACCCGCGGCACGGCCCTCGGCCTTCCTCGACGCCTGCGACTGTGCGGTGAGCATCAGGATCGGCGTGAAGCGGTGTCGTGCCATGGCCTTGACGTGTCGTGCGAAGCACAGCCCTTCCATGCGTGCCAAGTGGAGGTCACAGACGATGAGCGCGGCGGGATGGGCATCGAGCAACGCCATGGCGTCCTCGCCATCGACAGCCTCCACCACCGTGTAGCCCGCTGTCCGCAGCGTCAGCTTGATGACGGTGCGCAAGCTGTCCGAATCGGCAACGACCAGGACGGTCTTGCCGGCCACTACGGATGGTGCGGTGCGTGTGTCGAAGGACGGGTGCGGGATCATGGGCACACCTCGGTATGGTCGGCAGGTTTCAGAAGTACTCGACCGTGCCGCTCTGAGGGTGCGCGCGCTGGTCCTGCAGGGTGTGGGCGCGCTCCAGCTCGGCCAGCCAGTGCGCGGCATCCGTGGGGCTGGCGTGTTCGTGGTCGCGCATCCAGTCGGTGAACCGCTGCATGTCGCGGGCGAGATGGGACAGTGTCTGGCTGAGGCGGTCAGGGAACTGCATGCCCAGGAGCACCCGCTCCAGATCCTGTTCGGTCCGGGTACCCGGTGTCGACGCGCCGTCCAGTGCGCGCAAGGACTGGCGGGCCTCGGCGAGCGCCTGGTCCTGGCGGGTGTGGTCCTGGCGGGTGTCGGCGGCGACTTGCCTGGCCAGCGCCGACAGGGCAGTGCGGCGTTCATCGAGTTGCTGCAGCAGTGGTGCCTCGCCGGGCAGATGGTCGCGCAGCGTCGTGTCGAGGGCGTCGAGCTGCACCAGCGACTCTGCCAGCTGCGCCAGGAGCTGCTCGCGTCGCTGGTGGGTCACATCGGTGCTGTTGACCAGGCGGTTCAGGATCTGGTCTGGCTCCTGGGCCTCGCCGGCCCCCCGTGCCAGATGGGCGCCCAGCGGCCGCTGGCTGACCTGCGTCACCCCGTCGCACAGGCGCGAGAACGACGCCAGCAGGTCGCCGATGCCCTGTTCCATGGCCTGTCGCGCAGCCTCGACATGGCGCTGCCAGACCGGCACCACCTCGGCCACCATCATGCGAGGTCCGCCGTCCAGCGGTTCGGCGCGGGGCGACGGCGGCGGAACATCGCGGTCGGACGGGGGGAGGGTTGGCAGGGACGGCATGGACGGCGTGCAAAGTGGCGGTGGCAAGTCCGCACTGTCGCGTCAGTCCTCCCCGTGCAATCCCCGAAATTCAGTCCCGATTGATGTGCAGTTTTCGCCGGGTCAGGGGGTGTGTCCTGGCGCTGCAGCCAGGCTCATCGCCTCGCGCCAGAGGCGCGGCGGCACATGGTGGGTCAGGCGGAACACGGCCCGCTCCAGCAGCGACGGGTGCAGCGCGTGGCCCACGGTGTCGGCGATGTCGAGTGTGGCGTCACCACCGTCGAGGGCGGCGACATGCTCGAAGGCCGCCGTGGCGTGCTGCGCGGGGATGACCGTGTCCTGGCCGCCGTGGAACAAGTGGAAGGTGGTCCGTGGTGGCACGGCCTCGGGCAGCTGCGCGAAGCGGCTGGAGAAGGCGAGCACGCGCCCGACCAGTTCTGGCTCTGCCACGGCGGTTTCGAGCGCCACGATGCCGCCCTGCGAGAAGCCCACCAGCGCCGTGGCCGCCGGGCCGACACCCAGCCGCTCCTGGTGGCCGCGCACCCACGCGGTGAACGTCGGCACCACGGCCTGCACACGCTCGGCCCGGTTGTCCTCCGTCACCCCGGCGATGGAGAACCATTGCCGCCCTTGTGCGGTGGGGGCTGCGTCGAACGCCTCGAATCCGTCTGGCAGCAGCAATGCGGCCTGCGGGAACGCCTGGCGCAGCGCCTGGGCCAGTGGCACGAGGTCGTCGGCCGAGGCGCCGACGCCGTGCAGCAGGATGAAGAGTTGGGCGGGTGCGCCGGTGTCCGGCAGGCTCTGCAGCAGGCGAGCAGTCATGGTGGTCCTTGGAGAAAGGGCGGGTGTACTCAGGCGCTCGCGCAGGCACGCACGATGTCGGCAGCGAAGGCGTCGACCGACTCCGGCGTGGTGTCCCACGCGCACATGAACCGGCAGCCACCGCCTGCGATGAACTGGTAGAAGCGCCAGCCCTGGGCCTGCACACGTGCGATGGCGTTGGGTGAGAGTCGGGCGAACACGGCATTGGCCTGCGGTGCGTGCAGCCGCTCGACCCCTGGCACACCCGCCAGCGCGTCGTACAGGCGCTGCGCCATGGCGTTGGCGTGGCGGGCGTTGACCAGCCAGGTGTCGTGTTCGAGCAGGCCGAGCCACGGCGCCGAGATGAAGCGCATCTTCGACGCCAGCTGCCCGGCTTGCTTGACGCGGTAGGCGAAGTCTTCCGAGAGCACCCGGTCGAAGAACACCACCGCCTCGCCGATCGGCAGCCCGTTTTTCGTCCCGCCGAAACACAGCACATCCACCCCGGCCCGCCAGGTGATGTCGCTCGGGTGGCAGCGCAGTGACGCCACCGCGTTGGCGAAGCGGGCGCCGTCCATGTGGACCTTGAGGTGGCGGCGCTTGGCAATCGCGGCGATGGCGCGGACCTCCTCGACGCTGTAGACGGTGCCGAGTTCCGTTGCTTGCGTGAGGCTCACCACCTTGGGCTTGGGGTAGTGCAGGTCATTACGCTTGGTGACGAGGGCTTCCACGGCGTCGGGCGTGAGCTTGCCCAGCTTGGCTGGGGCGCTTTCCGACTCGGCCGTGAGCAGCTTGGAGCCATTGGAGAAGAACTCCGGTCCGCCGCACTCGTCCGTCTCGATGTGCGCCACCGGGGTGCAGATCACCGCGTGGTAGCTCTGGCACAGCGAGGCCAGCGCGAGCGAATTCGCCGCCGTGCCGTTGAACACGAAGTAGACATCGCAGTCGGTCTGGAACAGGTCACGCAGCCGCTCCGAGACCTCCTGCGTCCAGCGGTCGTCGCCGTAGGCCGGCTCGTGGCCGCTGGTCTGAGCCTCCATGAACCAGCGCGCGGCGTTCGGGCACATGCCGGCGTAGTTGTCGCTGGCGAAGTGTTGGCGCGGCGTTGGGGTCATGGGCAGGGCTCCATCAGGGCTGGTCGAAGGCGGAGACCGGCAGGCACGAGCAGAACAGGTTCCGATCCCCATGCACATTGTCCACGCGCCCGACCGGACTCCAGTACTTCATGCGGCGCAGGGCAGACACCGGATAGGCGGCGGTCTCGCGGCTGTAGGCGTGGGTCCAGTCGGGGGTGAGCAGGCTGGCGGCGGTGTGCGGCGCGTTGCCCAGCGGGTTGTCCTGGCGCGACCACTCGCCCGATTCGACCCGCGCGATCTCGCCCCGGATGGCGATCATCGCGTCGCAGAAGCGGTCCAGCTCGACCAGCGGCTCGCTCTCGGTCGGCTCCACCATCAGCGTGCCCGCGACGGGGAAGCTCAGCGTCGGGGCGTGGAAGCCGTAGTCGATCAGGCGCTTGGCGACATCCTCGGCGCTGATGCCCGATGAGTCCTTCAGCGGACGCAGGTCGAGGATGCACTCGTGCGCCACGCCGCCGCCCTTCACGCCGTCGATGCCGCCGCTGAAGTGGATGTCGTAGTGGTCGGCCAGCCGGGCGGCGATGTAGTTGGCGCTCAGGATGGCGATT
>JAAFKB010000189.1 GCA_013299055.1 Sphaerotilus sp. | reverse complement strand
CGCCCGAAGTTGGCCGGGTGGTCCGGGTCGCCGCGCACGCCGGTGATCTGCGCGCCATCGGACTCGATGATCACGCCGCAGCCGACGCCGCAGTAGGGGCAGGTGGACTTGGTGTCGAACGTGGTCATGGTCGTGGTCATCGGGTCGCCCTGTCCGCGTCAGGCCAGTTCGCCGACCGCCAGCGTGTTCAGCTCTTCGGCGTCGAGGAACACCTGGTTGCCGACCACCTGGACCGCGAAGCGCGGCGTGCAGCCTTCGTCCGGTGCCTTGGCGCAGCCGCTGTCCAGCCCGATGGTCCAGTTGTGCAGCGGGCAGGCGACGCTCTCGCCGAACACGATGCCCTGGCTCAGCGGGCCGCCCTTGTGCGGGCAGCGGTCAAGCAGCGCGAACACCTTGTCCGCACTGTTGCGGAACACGGCGACATCACATGACCCCGGCCGGGCCACGCGGCGGGCGCCGAGCACGGGGATGTCGTCAACGGTACAGATGGATTTCCAGTCACTCATGGGGATGTCCAGTGGTTCTTGTCTTGAGGTGTTTTGAGGTGTCTTGTCCGGGAGGTCAGGCGACGCTGACCGGCTTGAACTGCCGCGTGTCCACATGCGCCTTGGCCGACTCCAGCCACGGGTCCGCCGCACCGTCGAGCGCGAACTGCAGCCGCTCCCACAGCGCCTTGCGCAGCTCGGCGTTGTCGATCACCTTGGCCTTGACGTAGTCCAGCCCCACGCGGTCGATGTAATGCACGGTGCGTTCCAGGTACCAGCCTTCCTCGCGGTAGAGCTGCAGGAAGGCGCCCGCGTGCTCCAGCACCTCGGCCGGCGTCTTCACCTTGACGAAGAACTGCGCCACCTCGGTCTTGATGCCACCGTTGCCGCCGACGTACAGCTCCCAGCCGGAGTCCACGCCGATGATCCCCACGTCCTTGGTGCCCGCTTCCGCACAGTTGCGCGGGCAGCCCGAGACGGCGAGCTTGACCTTGTGCGGCGAGTACATCGCCCACAGCGCCCGCTCCAGGTCCTTGCCCATCTGGGTCGAGTCCTGCGTCCCGAAGCGGCACCACTCGCTGCCCACGCAGGTCTTCACCGTGCGCAGCGACTTGGCATACGCGAACCCAGACGGCATGCCCAGATCGGCCCACACGCCCTGCAGGTCTTCCTTCTTCACGCCCAGCAGGTCGATGCGCTGACCGCCCGTGACCTTGACGGTCGGGATGGCGTACTTGTCGGCCACGTCGGCGATGCGGCGCAGGTCGGCCGCCGTCGTCTCGCCGCCCCACATGCGCGGGATGACCGAGTAGGTGCCGTTCTTCTGGATGTTGGCGTGGCTGCGCTCGTTGATGTAGCGGCTTTGCGGATCGTCCAGCGCCTCCTTGGGCCAGGTGCTGAGCAGGTAGTAGTTCAGCGCCGGGCGGCAGGAGGTGCAGCCGTTCGGGGTCTTCCAGCCGAGGCGCTGGTAGATGCCGTTCGGGCCGGCGTGGCTGACGAGGTGCTCCTTGCGGATCGCGTCGCGCACTTCCTGGTGGCTGAAGTCGGTGCAGCCGCACATCGCCTTCTTCTTCGGCGTGGCGCTGTAGTCGCCGCCGGCCGTGAACATGATGAGCTGCTCGACCAGCCCGGTGCAGGAGCCGCAGGACGCGCTCGCCTTCGTGTGCTTGCGCACCTCGTCCAGCGTGAACAGGCCCTTGTCCTTGATCGCCTTGCAGATGGTGCCTTTGGTGACGCCGTTGCAGCCGCAGACCTCGTCCTTGTCGGCCATCGCGGCGGCCTTGCTGTGTCCCTCATGGCCCACGTCACCGATGTTGGACTCGCCGAACATCAGCCGGTCGCGGATGTCGTGGACCTTGCGGCCCTCGCGCAGCAGCTTGAAGTACCAGCTTCCGTCCACCGTGTCGCCGTACAGGCAGGCGCCCACCAGCTTGTCGTCCTTGATGACCAGCTTCTTGTAGACGCCGCCCACCGGGTCCGACAACAGGATTTCCTCGAAGCCCTCGCCGCCGGTGAAGTCGCCCGCCGAGAACAGGTCGATGCCGGTGACCTTGAGCTTGGTGCTGGTCTGGCTGCCGGTGTAGCGGCCGATGCCGAACTCGGCGAGGTGCGTGGCGCAGACCTTGCCCTGCTCGAACAGCGGCGCCACCAGCCCGTAGGCGATGCCCCGGTGGCTGGCGCATTCGCCGATCGAGTAGATGCGCGCGTCGGTGACGGTCTGCAGCGTGTCGGTGACGACGATGCCGCCGCGCCCGCCGTGGTCGCACAGCAGGCCCATCTTCTTGGCCAGGTCCGTGTTCGGGCGGATGCCGGCGGCCATCACCACCAGATCGGCCGGGATCTCGCGGCCGTCCTTGAACTGCACCGCCAGCACGCGCCCGCCCTTGCCCTCGTCCTGGTCGCCGATCAGCGCCGCGGTCTGGGCGCCCATCTCGAACTTCAGGCCGCGGTCCTGCAGCGATTTCTGCAGCAGCTTGCCGGCCACGTCGTCGAGCTGGCGCTCCATCAGCCAGCCGGAAATGTGGACCACCGTGACCTGCATCCCGCGCAGCATCAGCCCGTTGGCCGCTTCCAGCCCCAGCAGGCCGCCGCCGATGACGACGGCGTGCTTGTGCGTCTTGGCCGTCTCGATCATGGTGTTCGTGTCGGCGATGTCGCGGTAGGCGATCACGCCGTCCAGATCCTTGCCCGGCACCGGCAGGATGAACGGGTTCGAGCCGGTGGCGATCAGCAGGCGGTCGTATTCGGCCTCGACCGTTTCACCTTGCGCATTGACGGCGGTGACGAGGCGGCGGGCGCGGTTCACGTCCGTCACCTTGGTGCCCAGGTGCAGCGTGATGCCGTTCTCCGCGTACCAGCTCAGCGGGTTGAGGATGATCTCGTCGAGGGTCTGCTCGCCGGCCAGCACGGGCGACAGCAGGATGCGGTTGTAGTTCGGGTGCGGCTCGGCGCCGAACACGGTGATGTCGTAGTGGTCCGGGGCGATCTTGAGCAGCTCTTCCAGCGTGCGCACACCGGCCATGCCGTTGCCGACCATCACGAGTTTCATCTTCTTCATCGCGGACTCCTTGGGAATTTCAAGAATTACTGTTAAATAGCTGCTTTTGTTACCATGATGGCGAACAATGAGCTTCGAAGTCAACATTGGGTACACGAGTGCCACGGGGGTGCGCGAGCACAACGAGGATTTCGCGGCCGTCGTGCGCGCCGATGCGCACGAGGCGGGGAGGGGACTGATCGCCGCGGTGGCCGACGGCGTGTCGGCGGGCGGGCTGGGTCGCGAAGCCGCGCAGACCACGGTGATGAGCCTGGTGCAGGACTTCCACGCCGCACCGCCCACCTGGGAAACCACGGTCGTCCTTGACCGCCTCATCGGCGCCCAGAACGCCTGGCTCGCCGACCACAACCGCCGCCGCAGCGGTGCGGGCAACGACCGCCGCGCGGCGCTCACCACCCTCACGGCCCTGGCGCTGCAAGGCCAGACCTGGACCGTCGCCCACGTTGGCGACACCCGTGCCTGGTTGCTGCGCGGCGGCGAGCTGCAACTGCTCACCCAGGACCACGCGCTCGACCATCCCGACTTCCGCAGCCAGCTCACCCGTGCGGTCGGCCTTGACCTCACGGTGCGCGTGGACTACTTGCAGGGCGAGCTGCACGCCGGGGACACCTTCTTGCTCACCTGCGATGGTGTGCATGGGGTGCTCAAACCGGACCGGCTGCGCGCCTTGCTGAC
>JAAFKB010000188.1 GCA_013299055.1 Sphaerotilus sp. | reverse complement strand
TTACGTTATACCGTGGCTAGTGCCCCGTGAAGCCAGCATGAATTGGTCTGAGCGAATCGAAGGTTTGCCGGTGTCCGCGCACGTCGGAAAGTCGACGCTCGGGGAGAGGCTGGATACCGCGCGCGAGCAATCCAGTTTTATCGTGCCGACTCCGTCGGATTCACAAGAGGGTGGGCTTTTGGGTTGGCGTTTTGGTGTGGGCATCCCAGAAGGGGAAGGTCGCCAGCGCCAATCTCTGACTCCACGCAGGCGTGTGGGGGCGTTGGCTTCGTCTGCACGCCAACCTGGTGCTGCAGGCGTTGGGGCTCGGTATAACCGGTCGCTGGAGTGGACCAGCCCACGAAGGTCGCCGCTGTACGATGTGTTCATCGGGCTGGCCCCTCAGCTTCAACGTTAGGCCGCAATCATGGATCGCGAAGACATCTGTCGTCGAGTTACTGAAATTGCCGAGCAATTCGGGTGCGGGAATCCGCAAGAGAACAAGAAGCTGTCAAAGCAACTTGCCAAGAACCAATCGGCAGAGGTTTTAGCCGGCTTGCTACTCGTCTTTTCCCGCAGCATCCCCACTGCGTCGAACTACCAAAAGCAAGAACTTGCCGGTCGTATGCTAGGAAAGGTAAAGCCGAAGCCCACAGTCGACCTTGCCGGCGCACTTCGTGCAGTCCTGCCGGCCTACGACCCAAGCATCGAGCAAGTTCCGCAATATTTCTCCACTTGCTACGGCAAAGAGGCGGTGATCCAAGAGCTGGTGCGCTTTGAGACAGAAGAGCACGATCCACGGTCAAAGGCCGGAGCAAAAACAATGCGTTGGTGGCTAGGTGACAAAGCGGCAACTTAGGTACGCATTGCGGCCTAACCGGTCGCTCGAGTGGACCTCCACCAGCTGGCCGCGCTACGCTCAGCAGTTCATCATCGCTTCGCGCGGCCAGCTGGTTCCGGCCCCTCAGCTTCAACGTTGGGCGTCAAGATGACATTCGTTGAGTACTACGAAGCATTCCGCAGTTGTCTGCCGACTCGGTTTGAGGGCGACTTCCCCCGAGACGTTGCTGCCCACATCGCGGCAGGGTATGCCGTCGGCCTTACTCCGCAGCAACTCTTGCAGTTTCACGTTCGGTACCTTGAAGTTCGGAGTGTCGCTGTCGGGCTGGTGAACGAACGGACTTCTCCCGAAGCGATCATGAGGATCATTGACGCCCGGCAGGCCGACTGCGTCTATCCGAAAGAGGTCTTGGCTCATGCGTTTGCACCTGATGACGTACGGGCACAGTTCCACGATGCTGTTTTCGGCAGTGCCGCCCAACTGGGCACTGCAGCGGACGGCTTCGCCGCCCGCTGAGTTTTGACGTTAGGCATTTCATTTTTCCCATGAGCCAAACACAACTCTCCACGCTAATCGAAGACCTTCAGGCATCGTGGAGCACCGAAAAGCTAGAGATGCTTTTACACACTTTCCGACAGACTACAGTTGGAATTAATGCTTTCAATGTTCCGAAGGAATACCTGGGAATGACTGTTCAAACTGAATCAGAGGGAATAACTCTAGGGTCTACCACTCACGGCGATGGCAAATCGCGCGTAATGGCATACGCAGATCCCCGACAGTTTATTGCCAAATTCGGTCAAAAGTTCAACGGTGAAATGCTAGGCGAAGAAGTAATTCGGGTGGCACTTCACAACCCATCTTGTGTCGGCATTCTTCTGAATAGCGCCTTCTCAGAAATCAGCGTCGCAATTGATCGCGAAGATTTTATGGTTAATATACACACCAAAAGACCGATAGCGGAAAGTAAAATAAAACATTTGCTTTTACGTAAGTTTTTTAAGTAACACGCAACAACTCATTTATTTTCCACCAAATGCCTAATCGGGTAGCCGGGAGTATCTAACTCCCAGCCCCCACACCACCCACCGTGCGGGTCCGCAGTGGGCGGTTCAACAAGTTAGCTCGCACAACGAAGTTATCGATGTCAAGCCGAATACCCCTGGGCCTTGCACCACAAGTCCTTGACGCTGAGCAAGCCCTGCTCCTTGAGCCATGCATTGGACATGGCCTGCTGGGTGACGGGGGTTCGCGCCATGCGCCAGTAACTCAGGCTGCTGACGCCATGCTGGATGGCGGCCTTGAGCGCCACGCCGAGATTCAGCATATTGCGAATCTTGGTGCGCGCCCAGCGCCACTGTTTCCAGTAACACATCCGCACGCGCCGCCGGATCCACTCGTCCAATTCGGGGACGGGTCGGTAATACTGGCTGATGCCGAAGTACCCCAACCAGCCCCGCAGGTATTGGGCGAGTTTCTTCAGGCGGTAGTCCATCGACACGCCCCAACTGCGCCCGGTGAGTTTTCGGACCCGGTGCTTGAAGTTCAGCAGGGCCTTGTCGGTCCAGCGGATTTTCTTGCCCTTGACCGTGAAGCTCAGGAAGGTGCAGTCGCTCATGAGTGCCACGCGGCTCTTGGCCGGGTTGACGGTGAGCCTGAGGCGGTGTTGCAGGAAGTGCGTGAGGCTGTGCATGACGCGCTCGCCCGCGCGCTGGCTCCTGACGAGGATGACCACGTCGTCGGCGTAGCGGGCGAAGCGGTGGCCCCGCCGGTGCAACTCGGTGTCGAGCGCATCGAGCAGGACATTGGCCAGCAGGGGCGAGAGCGGCCCGCCTTGGGGCGTGCCGACCTCGCTGGGCTCGAACTGGTGCCCACCGACCAGCACCCCGGCGCGCAGGTAGCGCCCGATCAGGGCGAGCAAGCGCCGGTCGGTGAACACGCGAGCCAGCCGGGCCATCAACAGGTCATGGTTGACCGTGTCGAAGAACCTGGCCAGATCGAGGTCCACCGCCCAGCGGTAGCCGTCCTTCACGAAGCCCTGAACCTGTCGGATCGCCTGGTGTGCATTGCGGCCCGGTCGGAAGCCGAAGCTCGAATCGGAGAAGCCCGGCTCGAACAGCGGCGTGAGCACCTGAGCGATGGCTTGCTGGATGACCCGGTCCATGACGGTGGGGATGCCCAGCAGGCGCGAGCCACCGGCAGGCTTGGGGATTTCCACCCGTCGCACCGCTTGCGGCTGGTATCGCCCCGACTCGATCTGTTGGCGCAGCGCAGGCCAGTGCGACCGGCTCCAGGCGGGGAAGTCCTCGCACGTCACGCCGTCAATGCCCGGCGCGCCACGGTTGGCCTTCACCCGGACCCAGGCCCGGCGCAGGTTGTCGCTGTCGAGCACCGCGTCCAGCAGATCGGGGGTCGTTGTCGTCGTCTTCATTCCTTCGTCTTGGTTCAAGGCTCGCTTCGGGTTCACCGCCGCCGTCCCTGGCCCGCTCGGGTTGGTCGAGATGCGCCCGCGCTGCTCCTTGTGTCTCGTTGTTCGGCCCTTCGCCCGCCCGACTCCCGGCGAACTACTACGGCCTCTGCTGACTTCTGCGCCGTCACGTCCGGTGTTGCCACCGGGCGCGCTGCGTGCCGGGTCGTGAGTCGCTGCCGGTTTCATCGCTCGGGGCGGGCAGCTCGCCCCGGCACCTGGTTCTTGGTGTCCCGGTGGAACCGTCCGGGTCAAGCTCACGATTCAGCGCGCCGCCAGCGGCGCAGATCTCCCCAGGTAAGAACGCGAACTGTCGATGCACAAGCGCCGCATTTACCGTGGCGGCCGTACCGGTGGGCTTCGCTGTCATGTGCCAGCTCGCCTCGGCCGCCTGGGCCTTCTATGCGGTTTTTGTCCGTCGCCTCGCACCTCTTGCACTCGGGCTTCCTCCAGACAAACCCTCGCGGGCCTGCCCTTGCCGTCGGCTCGTGGTTATCCTTGCTCATCATGATGAGTCCAGGTCGGTACTCCCACAGGGGACTTCCACCCCATAAGTTCGCGCCCATGCTGGGCGCACA
>JAAFKB010000187.1 GCA_013299055.1 Sphaerotilus sp. | reverse complement strand
AAGCTCAAGGCCCTGTGCGCGCCCTACTACCCGACGCTGGCCGAAGCGGCGATGCGCTACGCCCTGAGCGAGCGGGGCGTCTCGACGCTGATCCCCGGCATGAAGAACACCGCCGAGGTGGACATGAACGTCGCCTACTCGGACGGCCAGCCCTTCCCGGCGGAACTCAAGGCACAGCTTGCCGAGCACCTGTGGGTGCGGGACTACTACCAATGACCGCGACGCCATCGACCGTCCCCACCGTCGAAATCGAGCGCCTGCGGCCACCGCAGATCCGCGCCGCGCTGGCCGCGTGCCCGGTGGTCTACCTGCCGCTGGGCACGCTCGAATACCACCAGGAGCACCTGCCGATCGGCCTCGACGCGCTGACCGCACAAGGGCTGTGCCTGACCGCCGCCCGCGCGCACGGCGGACTCGTCTGCCCGCCGCTGTACTACGGCACCGGCGGCGACCACGGCGAGATGCCCTTCACCGTGATGATGCCGGCGCGCACCGAGATCGAAGGGCTGCTGCGGCAGTCGCTGGCGCGCTTCGAGGCGTCCGGCGTGCGGCTGGCCGTGCTGATCAGCGGGCATTTCGCGCCGGACCAGGTGGCGATGGTCGAGGCGCTGGCCGCCGAGTGGAACGCCCGCCAGGGGCCGATGCGCGTGCTCGGGCTGGCGATGGACATGTCCGGGCGCGATCCGGCGGTGCCGATGAAGCCCGACCACGCGGGCCTGTTCGAGACCACGCTGCTGGCCTCGTTCTGGCCGGAGACGGTCGAGGTGTCCGCGCTGGCACCGCTGGACCCTGCGGTGGATGTCGATCAAGGCCGCAGCCCGTATGGGCGGCAGCGGCTCGATCCCGCGCATCCGCTGTGGAGCATTTTTGGCGCCGATCCGAGGCGCTACGACCCGCAGGACTGCGCACCGCTGCAGGCCGCGATGATGAATTGGTTCAACGGCCGGGTGGCCGCTGCCTGTACAGCGTTCTCAGAGTACGCACAGCACGGAGATGCACGATGAAACTGGGTTTTGTATCCGACAGCCTGGGCGGGATGCCGCTGGATGAGTTGCTGGACCAGGCCGTGCGCCTGGGCGTGTCCGGCATCGAGGTCAACACGGGGGGCTGGTCCACCGCGCCGCACTTCAACCTGGCGGCGATGAAGGCCGACGCCAGCGCCCGTGCCGCGTTCGCCAGGAAGTTCAGCGACCGGGGGCTGGAGATCATCAGCCTGAACGCCAACGGCAACCCGCTGCACCCCACCGACCGGGCGCAGGGCGTGTGCCTGGAGGACACGATCCGCGTGGCCGGCGAGATGGGCATCCGAACCGTCTGCACGATGTCCGGCCTGCCGGCGGGCAGCCCCGGCGACACGATGCCGAACTGGGTCGTCGCGTCCTGGCCGCCGGAGACGCAGACCATCCTGAAGTACCAGTGGGAGGACGTGCTGCTGCCGTACTGGGACCGCATCGCCACGCTGACCAAGTCCTGCGGCGTGGAAAAGATCGCGCTGGAGCTGCACGGCAGTCAGTGCGTCTACAACGTGCCCAGCCTGCTGCGCCTGCGCAAGGCGGTCGGGCCGGTGATCGGCGCCAACCTGGATCCGTCGCACCTGTTCTGGATGGGCGCCGATCCGCTGGCCGCCATCGACGCGCTGGGCGAGGCGGTCTACCACGTCCATGCCAAGGACACGCTGCTGAACGCGCCGGTGCAGGCCGTCACCAGCTTGCTGGAAAACGGCAGCCTGACCGACATTCCGGCGCGCGCCTGGTCCTACATCACGCTGGGCCACGGACACGGCGAGGTCTGGTGGCGCCAGTTCACCTACCGGCTGCTGATGGCCGGCTACTCTGGCTGGCTGAGCATCGAGCACGAGGATGTGCTGCTCAACTCGCTGGAGGGGCTGGAGATGTCGGTGCGGCTGCTGCAGGGTGTCATGCCGACCCGGCCGGCGGACTTCAAGCCGCAGGCGATCTGAGCGACATCCGGGCCCATGCAAGCCTGCTTGAACGAGAACACTGCGCTGGACGGTCAGGCCCTGCTGCTGCAGATCCAGACTCGTCTGCCGGAGCTGAGCCCGATCATGCGGTCCATCGGCCGCTACTGCGTGCGCACGCACACAAGGCTGCACCTGATGTCCATCGACGAGGTTTCGGACCTGTGCGGCACGGTCCCTTCGAGCGTGGTGCGTTTCGCGAGGCTGTTCGGGCACAGGGGTTTTCACGACTTCAAGCTGGCCTTCCTGGACCCTCCATCGAAGGCACGCGATGCGGCCAACGACCAGGCCGCGCCGCGCTCGACGCTGCTGAGCAGTCTCGACGAAGACGTGTACCAGTTGTCGGAACTGCGCCTCCTGATCGAGGACGATGCCTTCCAGATCGCCCTGGCCTGGATCCGCGAGCAGCCCCGGCTGACGCTGACGTTCCAGGGCGAACTGGACCGCCTGGTCGCCATGCACCTGGGCGATGCCCTGCAGCGTCTGGGCAAGTGCGTGCTGCTGGCCGACCCTTGCCAGCTTCGTGCGCACCAGGCACACCGCGCCGACGGGCAGGGCACCTGCATCTGCCTGGACCTGGAGCGGCCCCGGCTGCACGCGGAACGTTCGGTCGATGCGGGCCACCTGACCGGCTTCGACGGCCACCAGGTCCACCTGCTGGGCACCGACCGGCTGCGCGGTGCGACCGTTTCCGCGCAGCAACTGACCCTGCCGGTGTTCGGCAGCACGCAGGGGCGTCGCCTGCAGAAGGCGCTGTCGATCGCCGACACCATCGAGGCGGCATTGCATTGAAAGAAGCAAGGAATCCCCATGAATCCGTTCAAGGTCGGTGTCATCGGCATCGGTGACATCAGTGATGTCTACATCGCCAACCTGCAGCAGTACGGCGACCTCGTCCAGGTCGTGGCCTGTGCCGGCCGCAGCCTGGAGAAGGCGCAGCGCAAGGCGGCGCAGCACGGCATCCCGAAAGCCCATGCCGATGCCGCCGCGCTGATCGCCGATCCGGAGGTCCAGATCGTGCTGAACCTCACCATTCCGGCCGCACATGCCGAGATCAACCTCGCCGCCCTGCGCGCCGGCAAGCACGTCTACACCGAGAAGCCGCTGGCCGCCACGGCGGCGGAGGGGGCGCAGATTCTGGCCTTGGCCCGCGAGCGCGGTCTCCATGTCGGCTGCGCGCCCGACACCATCCTGGGCGGGCGGCTGCAGACCTGCCGCCGCCTGATCGACGACGGCACGATCGGCGACATCGTCGGCGCCAGCGCCTTCGTCGTCAGCCACGGGCATGAGTCCTTCCACCCGAGTCCGGACTTCTTCTACCAGCCCGGCGGGGGTCCGCTGCTGGACATCGGGCCGTACTACATGGTGGCGCTGCTGTCGCTGCTCGGCCCGGCGACGCGCTGCTGCGGCATGGCACGGCGCACCTTCCCGACCCGCACCATCGGCAGCCAGCCGCGTCGCGGCGAGGTGATCGAGGTGGCGATGGACACCCACGTCAGCGGCAACATCGAGTTCGCCAGCGGCGCCATCGGCACCTTCATCGCGAGCTTCGATGTCTGGGACTCGGAACTGCCGAGGCTGGAGATCTACGGCACGAAGGGCACGCTCTGCCTGCGCGACATCGACCCGCTGGATGGTCCGAACCTGTTCGGTGGCGAGGTGCTGCTGCGCACGTCGGCCGAGTACCGCTGGTCCGACCTGCCGCGCCCGGCGACCTTGCCCGACTGGGTGACGGTGCCGACGGTCCACCGCTTCAACGAGACCAGCCACCGCCGCAACAGCCGCGGCATCGGTCTGGTGGACATGGCCTGCGCCATCCGCGACCAGCGCCCCGAGCGGGCGAGTGGCCAGATGGCCTACCACTGCCTGGAGCTGATGGAGGGCCTGCTCGCCTCGGCGGCACAAGGCCGCTACATCGACATCGCCAGCACCTGCGAGCGGCCGGCGCCGATGC
>JAAFKB010000186.1 GCA_013299055.1 Sphaerotilus sp. | reverse complement strand
GCGGGCGTGTCGGTCGGCACCGTCTCGCGTGCGCTGAAGAACCAGCGCGGCCTGTCCGACGAGACGCGCCGCCATGTCCGCCAGGTGGCCGCGGACCTCGGCTACGACCTGTCGCGGCTGCGCTCGGGCAAGGCGCCGCGGCTGGTGTTCCTGATCCACCGGCACCACAGCAACTTCGCCGTGAACCCCTTCTTCGCCGAGGTGATGCACGGCGTCGAGGAGGGCTGCCGCCAGTTCGGCGTGGCGCCCACGCTGCTGAGCGCGCGGCAGGGCGACGCGGTGGGCAAGCTGCTCAAGTTGCACGAGCCGGATGCGCTGCTGGTGGCGGGCTACTTCGAGGACGAGGTGCTGGCGCAACTGACCGACCTGGGGCTGCCGCTGGTGCTGGTCGATGGCTGGATTCCTGGCTGCGCCGCCGTCAACCCGGACAACACCGGCGGCGGCTACCAGGCCACGCGCCATTTGCTCGACCTCGGCCGACAGCGCATCGCCTACATCGCCGGCTCGCTGGCGCACTTCAGCATCCGCGAGCGCAGCCGGGGCTACCGGCGCGCCTTGTTCGAGGCGGGGGTGCTGGCCGATCCTGATCTGGAAGCGCTCGCGCCGCCGGGGCTGGATGACGCGGAAGGGGCGGCGGCGGCCATGCGCACGCTGCTGCGTCGGCGGGTGCGACCGGACGCCGTGTTCGCCTACAACGACAGCGCGGCGCTGGCGGCGATGCGGGTGTGCCTGGACGCCGGGCTGCGCATCCCGGAAGACATCGCTTTTGTCGGCTTCGACGACATCCCGGCCGCCCGCTACGGCGCCATCCCGCTCACCACGCTGCGCGTGGACAAGCAGGAGCTGGGGCGCACGGGGGTGGAGATGCTCGTGGGGGGTGGGGCGATGCCGCAGGAGATGGTGATGGGGGTGGAGTTGATGGTGCGGGAGAGTTCGGGGGTGGGTATCGGCGCTGGCTGATGGCGGGTGGGACTGTCAAAAAATGGGGATGCCGTGAGTAGACGGGCGATCGGGCGTACAGCTATGATTTGTCACTTCTGGCGGCGTAATTGTTTAGGCTACCAGTGCTTGCTTTGAGGTTATTTTTACGGAGAAGCAACCATGCAGAGGCTTGGGAAATTTCAGGTGTGACAAGGACTTGCGTTTTTTTGCCTGAAAATTGATGCGCAGCATCGAAGCTGTTGCGCCAGCAGGCGCGTGACGTCGGTATTAATTTAGGACGCAGAAAGGATTAGCCGTGGCTGTCGAAGAAGAAGGGTACAAATGGTGGCTCCGATACGTTGCTGTACCACTCATTGGGACAGGTGGTCTAGTTGCTTTGGTCGCGGCATACATCAGCCGCCCTCAACCTGTGGAACGTATTCAACAGCCTACCGTGCCGGCTACTTCTTCAATAGCATCCCAGCAAAAGCAAGATGAAGTTGAAGCGGTGAAGTTAGTATCATGGCAGTGGCTCACAGCGTTTCATCAAGGTGATATTCAAGCAATGAAATTGGTTTCCAACTTTCCGTTTGACTACCCGGCCGGCAAGTTGCTTGAATATCAGGCACTCAGTGCGTTTGCATCAGACGCAAAGAGTGCGCGAGAACGATACGGAGAACCAAAGGTTCTTAACCTGACTGTTGTCCCGGTCTCAACGGACGGCTTCATGCACTGCTTTCGGTTGGCACCTGGAGATTTCGCCGTCACGGTCAACTACTTTGGTCAGTCTGCTGGAAAATTCGTAGTAAAAAGATTCGCAACAAAGCATCTTGTTACTGGCGCATGCTGATGCCTAATCGAAAAACCGGAGGTGTCTAACACCCAAACCACCCACAGTGCGGATCAGCATTGGGCGTTTTCCCAACGAGGTTCTCACGCTTCTTCATGAAGAAGGCGCTCGCAGAGCCGGCGCAGTGAACTCGAATACCAGGGCTTTCTGAACCACCAATGGCGCACCTCCACGAAATCGAGACCGAGCGACTGCTGCTGCGTCAATGGCATTCCTGCGAATTTCCTGTCTTCGCTCAAATGAACGCGGAGGGCGCGAGCGCAGCGCTTGCATTTGCCTTCAATGAACTGTCGTTGCCTGAAGTGGTTGCGTTCACCACGCTGAGCAATGCGCAGTCGGAGCGCGTGATGAAACAAATTGGCATGCAGAGGGATGATCTGACTTTCCAACATCCGTCGCTGCCTGCAATGTAGAGAAAAAATTCAATGGCGAAAGCGACTTGCGTGCCGTCAAATGAGATTTAATACGCAGAGCTAAACCTGTTACACCAGTAAGGCCGGACGCCAATATTAATTGAGAACTCACCAAAAAATGCTCCCCACGCTTGCTCGTATTATAGTAGGAGTGCGCCTCGAAAAGTGGAAATGGCGACGCGGCAGAAAATATCATGGAATTTGGACGGGGCCACCACCGAAGCTCCTAACAGAGCATGACCTCCTTTGTGGCGACGTATTTTTCTGTGGGGGCACCAGTCATGGAAAATTGTCGCGCCTAATCCGGAATGCCTCATCTGGTAGCTACATACATTGCGCGCTTTATATAGGCAACGGTTTGGTTGTGGATGTTGATGGCAAAGGAATTAGAGAAACTCTCATTAATGATTTCATTAAGAAATATTCATACATCGCAGTCACACGCTGCCCGGGAAATGAACATTCCAAAACTCAACGGAAGAGAATTCTAAATTTTGCCCGTGTCTCTCTGGCGGGAGGAATTAGTGGATACAACCGTCTTGGCGCAGCCCTCTCACCTTTTAGAGAGTTGTTTGATTTAAAAAATCTCGAAACCCTCTGGAAAATAACATCCAGAGCAAAGCGGACGCAGATTCCTCCTTCTAAGCAGTCTTTTTGTTCTGAATTTATAATCGAAGCCTATGTGGCCTGTGGGTACATCCCCAGGGACGATCCATTTCTTTCTGCATCAAGACGAACACCATCCGGCCTAGCAGAAGAAAATATCTTTCACCCATTAGGATATATCTCCAAAACCGGCTGGGATGGCATCGGTCGTGATGACCACTTCATAGGAGGCTGTGCATGGGTGCTTTCGAGAGAAGGCAGGGAAAGGCTTGCAAAACAACAATTGGAAATGGATGCATCGATTATAAATCAATCTATTGCAAAGAGTTCCAATCGGATAGTCGGGGATTTTTAATACCTAATTATTAAACCACCCACAGTGCGAGTCCGCAGTACGGGTTCAACAAGTCGACTCGCACGACGAAATTCTCTGGCTATCGACACCAAGCCGACCACCCCGCCCCGCTTGTTTCGCTCCCAACGCTGACTCCCCCACGGGAAAGTGCGCTGCCCTCCCCGCACGCCGCGCCCTAGCATCCTCGGCATCAAGTCAAGACATGCGAGGACACACACCATGCGCTGGGGTTTCATCGGAGCAAGCAACATCGCCGAGCGGGTCATCCCGTCGCTGCGCAAGATCGCCGGGCAGGAGCTGGTCGCCGTCTGCTCGCGCAGCGCACCCCGCGCGCAGCAGTTCGCCGAGCAGCAGGGCCTCGCCAGCGCCCACACCGACCTGAGCGAGCTGCTCGCCCTCGGGCTGGACGCCGTCTACATCAGCTCCACCAACGAGCAGCATGCCGCGCAGACGCTGGCCGCGCTCGACGCCGGCTGCCACGTCATGTGCGAGAAGCCGCTGGCGATGTCGCTGGCGGACGCCTCGCAGATGATCGACCGCGCCACCGCCTGCAACCGCGTGCTCGGCACCAACCACCACCTGCGCGCCTCGGCGCTGCACGGCCGGGTGCGCCAGATGATCGCCGACGGCGCCATCGGCCGCGTCCACGGCGTGCAGGTCTCGCACGCGGTCTACCTGCCGCCGCACCTGCAGGGCTGGCGGATCGACGCCCCCGGCGCGGGCGGCGGCGTGGTGCTGGACATCCTCGTCCACGACGGCGACCTGCTGCGCTTCCTGCTGCAGGCCG
>JAAFKB010000185.1 GCA_013299055.1 Sphaerotilus sp. | reverse complement strand
TGGCGGGCGGACGGCGGGCTGGCAAGACGAGTTACGTGCTGTGCCACCAGCCCAAGTCCTTCGACTGGCGGCTGCGTGGCGGCGCACCGCATCCGATGAAGCGCGTGTCGGACGCTGGCTTTGCCGACGTGCTGCTGGTCCTCAACCAGATCGTGCAACTGGCCTGAGTCCACAGGAGCCTGACCATGGAGTCCCGCCAGCTTGGCCGCAGCGCCCTGCACGTCTCAGCCCTCGGCCTCGGCTGCATGGGCTATGGCGATGCCGCCGACCGCCACGACCTGATTCGCCTGATCCGCGCTGCCGTCGAGCGTGGCGTCACCTTCTTCGACACGGCCGAATCCTACGGGCCGTTCCACAACGAGGCGGTGGTCGGCGAAGCCCTGGCGCCGTTCCGGGGCGAGGTGGTGATCGCCACCAAGTTCGGCTGGGACATCGACCCGGCGACAGGCGTGTTCCGCGGGGGTGTCAACAGCCGGCCCGAGCAGATCCGGGGCGCGATCGACGGGATGCTGCGGCGGCTGCGGGTGGAGTGCATCGACCTGCTCTACCAGCACCGGGTCGATCCCGAGGTGCCGATGGAGGACGTGGCCGGCACGGTGAAGACGCTGATCGAAGCGGGCAAGGTGAAGCACTTCGGCTTGTCCGAGGCCGGGCCGCAGTCGATCCGCCGCGCCCACGCCGTCCAGCCCGTCACCGCCTTGCAGAGCGAATACTCGCTGTGGACCCGCGAACCCGAGGCGGACGTGCTGCCCGTGCTGGAAGAACTCGGCATTGGCTTCGTGCCGTTCAGCCCGCTGGGCAAGGGCTTCCTGACCGGGGCGATCGACGCGACGACGCCGCTGGAAGCGACCGATTTCCGCCGCCGCGTGCCCCGCTTCACCGAGGCGGCGCGCCAGGCGAACCAGGCGCTGGTGGACCAGCTCGGCCAGCTCGCCGAACGCAAGGGCGCGACGCGGGCGCAGATCGCGCTGGCGTGGCTGCTGGCGCGCAAGCCGTGGATCGTGCCGATTCCAGGGACACGCCGCATCGAGCGGCTGGAGGAAAACCTCGGTGCCGCGTCGCTCGACCTCTCGGCAGCGGAGTTGCGCGAGATCGAGCAGGTCGCGGCGGCCGTCCCGGTGCAGGGCGATCGTTACCCCGAGGACTTCCTGCGGTTGTCGGGGCGTTGAGCGCGTCCGGCGCAAAATCCCGTCCGCTTTTCAAGGAAACACTGCATGACCAAGACCCGCATCGCCGTGGCCGGCGCCGGCATCATCGGCTGCGCCCACATCGACGTGCTGTTGAACAGCTCCACCTGTGCGCTCGCCGCCATCGTCGATCCGTCGCCGGGTGCCCAGGCGCTGGCCGAGCAGAAGGGCGTGCCGCTGTTCGCCTCGCTGGCCGCGCTGATCGCGGCGGATCGACCGGACGCCGTCGTGCTCGCCACGCCCAATGCGCTGCATGTGCCCCAGGCGCTGGTCTGTCTGGAGGCGGGGTTGCCCGTGCTGGTGGAAAAGCCGATCGCGCCGACCGTCGCCGAAGCCGAGATGCTGGCCCGGTGCGTCGAGCAAGGCGGCATCCCCGTCCTCGTCGGCCACCACCGCGCCCACAGCCCGATCATGACCAAGGCCCGCGAGGTGATCGCCTCGGGGCAACTCGGCCGCCTCGTCGGCGTGATGGGCAGCGCGACCTTCCACAAGCCGGACCACTACTTCACCGACGGCCCGTGGCGACGTGAACCCGGCGGCGGCCCGATCCTGATCAACCTGATCCACGAGGTCCACAACCTGCGCATGCTGTGCGGCGAGATCGTCGCGGTGCAGGCGTTCAGCTCGAACGCGGTGCGCGGCTTCGCGGTCGAGGACACGGTGGTGATCAACCTGCGCTTCGCCAGCGGCGCGCTCGGCACCTTCTTCCTCAGCGACACCGCCGCCTGCGCCCGCAGTTGGGAGCAGACCAGCCAGGAGAACAAGGCATATCCCAGCTACGACGACGAGGACTGCTACGTCCTCACCGGCACCAACGGCAGCCTGTCCGTGCCGACGATGCGCCTGAAGACCTACCCGCGCCCCGAGGACCGCTCGTGGTGGAAGCCCTTCGAGGTCAGCACGGTCGGCATGGTCCGCGACGATCCGCTCAAGCACCAGATGGAACACTTCGGCCGCGTCGTGCGCGGCGAGGAGGTACCGCTGGTCAGCGCCCGCGACGGACTGAACAACCTGCGCGTGACTGAAGCCATCGTCGAGGCGGCGGCGCGTGGCTGCGCGGTGGCGCTGTGAACTATCCTTCCCCCCGTTTTTTCATCCCGCACCATTGGAGTTCCCCATGAAGTTCCTCGTCCTCAACGGCATCAACCTCAACATGTTCGGCAAGCGCGACCCGAAGCAGTACGGCACGACCACGCTGGCGCAGATCGACGAACAACTGCTCGCGCTGGGGGCCGAGCTGGGCGTCGAGGTCGAGTGCTTCCAGACGAATTTCGAAGGCGAGATGGCCGAGCGCATCCACCGTGCCCACGGCGAGGGCGTGGACGGCGTGCTGATCAACGCGGGCGCGTGGACGCACTACAGCTACGGCATCCGCGACGCGCTGGCCATCCTCCAGTGCCCGATCATCGAGGTTCACATGTCCAACATCCACGCCCGCGAGGCGTTCCGGCACCACTCGGTGATCGCCGAGATTGCGCGGGGGCAGATTGCGGGGTTCGGGGTGGACAGTTATCTGCTGGGGCTGCGGGCTGCGGTGTCGGCGGCGAAGTCGGCCTGAGTCGCTGACCGCTGATGCGCTCGACACCCTGGCGCATGGACTTCAACGGCCTGGCGCCTGCCCTCACGCGCCCAGCGTGCGCCGGAAAAACACCAGTGTCCGCTCCCAGGCCAGCTTCGCCGACGCCGAGTCATGGCGCGGGGTCGTGTCGTTGTGGAAACCGTGCTGCACACCCGGGTAGACATGGGCCTCGTGCGCCACCCCGGCGGCCTTCAGCGCCGCTTCGTAGGCCGGCCAGCCGGCGTTGATGCGCTCGTCATCGCCCGCGTAATGCAGCAGCAGCGGCGAGCGGATGCGCGCTACATCGGCCACTGGCGGCTGCCCACCGTAGAACGGCACTCCGGCGGCCAGCTCCGGAAGGCGGGTGGCCAAGTAGTTGACGACCGTGCCGCCGTAGCAGAACCCCACCGCGCCCACCCGTGCGGCAGGGCCAGCGAGTGTCTTCAGGTGCCCGTGGGCGGCCACGAAATCCTCGCGGGTGCGGGCCTGGTCGAGCTTGGGGAACAGCTCGCGCGCCTTGTCCTCGTCGTCCGGGTAACCGCCCAGCGGCGCCAGCGCATCCGGTGCGAACGCGGTGAACCCCTCGACGGCGAAGCGCCGGGCGACATCCTCGATGTGGGGGTTGAGTCCGCGGTTCTCGTGGATCACCAGCACGGCCGGTGCGCCCGCCACCGCCTGCACCGGCTGGGCGAGCAGGCCCTTGACCACGCCATGGCCCTGGGGTGAGGACACCTCGATGCGGCTGGTGCGGATGCGGGGATCCTGCGGCGACACCTGCTGTGCCTGGGCAAAGCGCGGGCTGAGCGCGGCAAGCAGACCGGCCGCGGAGGTGCCTGCGGTGGCGTAGCGGGTGGCACCATCCAGGAAGCCGCGGCGGCTGAGCTGGCCATGCACGTACTGGTCGAAGAGCTTCAGGACAGCGGGATCGAAATCGCGGGCGGTCAGGCGTTCCATGGGTCACTCCTCGGGATGCCGTGGACAGAAGAAGCCTGACTGTACGCCGGCCCGATCGCCTTCCCTACAATGCCACGCCGATGACTCCGGCAATCTCCTTCCAGCAGGTCAGCAAGACCTTCAGCACCCCCCGCGGTGCATTGCAGGCCCTCGACGCTGTCAGCCTCGACATCGCCCCAGGTGAATTCTTCGGTCTGCTCGGCCCCAACGGCGCCGGCAAGACCACCCTGATCAGCATCCTGGCCGGCCTGTCTCGG
>JAAFKB010000184.1 GCA_013299055.1 Sphaerotilus sp. | reverse complement strand
AACTGCAGCGGGTGGGCGATGCTGGGCATGCTGGCGAAGAAGCCGACGGCCTCGTCCACCTCCATCTGCAGCACGTCGCCGATGCTCTTGCCCCGCCACGTCACCGCCAGCGTCTCGGGGTTGAACCTCGCCCCGTGGCAGAGGTCGCACGGCACCTTCACGTCCGGCAGGAAGGCCATCTCGATCGTGCGCAGCCCCTGGCCCTCGCAGCCGGGGCAGCGCCCGTCGCCGGTGTTGAAGCTGAAGCGACCGGCCGCGTAGCCCCGCGCCTTGTGCAGCCGACCCACGCCGGGCGCTCGCCGGCCTTCTTCCCCGCGAGCTTGTGCGCCACGATCGCCTGCACGTTGGCCAGCACCGGCCCGTCCGGCTCGACCGGGCGGCGCGTTCAGGAAGCGGTCATTCGTTGATCAGCAGCAACGGCGGTCAGAATTTCCGGGTAAGTTCTTGCAACGCTAATCCCCACAGCCGCTTGCAATGTTTGCGGCGAAGGACAGAACAGGAACCCCATTGATGCCCGCCGAAGCATGGTCAAGTCGTTGAACGCATCTCCAACGGCCAGGGTTCGATGCCCATTCGCTGCAAATTCGTCAATGACCTCGTGTTTGCCTTGTCTGCGGGAATAGTGTGCCTTGGAAATGTAGCCAGCTCGATCACAGGTGAACCAATGGCAACGCAGTTCAGGTTGATCCAGTTTTTCCCATAAAGGTAGAATCATCTCCTGGAATGCGTCTGACACCAAGACGACATGAAATTGCTTGCGCAACTCGGTCAAGAAATTAAGTGCCCCTGGTAAAGGGTCTACGCGCTCTATCAATGCCTGTACATCGATCAGTCGCAGCCCGTTTTTTCTGAGTAGTTCAATGCGGCGATTCACAAGACGGGCATAGTCAGGTTCCTCTCTGGTCGTGATCGCCAGATCTGTGATTCCGGTGACTTCTGCGATGTGAGGCCACAGTTCGGGGATCAGTACCCCTTCCATGTCAATGCAAGCGATATTTTTCATGATAAAAATCATCTGGGTGAAAATGCAAGCCAGAAACCAAGACTTGCCAAAATGATACCTATCATGCGATTCAATACGAGCTGGTGCCGCAGCATCTTCGAGCGCAAATGTTCTTCCGAGAAAAAAACTGTCACAAGGCTGAACCACACCCAGTGCGCCAGTGACATGAATAATCCATAGCCCACTTGCACGGCAATCGACGTTTCAGGTTGAACGATCTGCGTATAGACACTGACCACAAAAAGGGTGGTCTTGGGGTTGAGGGCGTTGGTGAAAAAACCTGTGCGCAATGCATCGATTGCATCAAGCTCTTTCATCAGTGCTGCGCTGCTGGCCGAGGGCTGAGGGGTAAAAAATGTCTTGTAGCCCACGTAAACCAGATAGACGGCACCAATCAATTTGATGGTCGAAAACAGTCCTGGGGAGTTCTGAAGAACAAGACCGACGCCCAGCATGGTGTACAGCACATGCAACTGAACGCCGAGTGCAATTCCCAGCGAAGCCAGCAGCCCGGCCGACCGCCCATACAGAAGACTGTTGCGTGTGACCATCGCAAAATCTGCGCCTGGGCTGATGACGGCCAAAATGGTGATGGTCGCTACGGCTGCAAGTTCGATCATTATTATGTTCTCGTGCGGGCTGTTAGATTTTTCTGCGGAACGTGATGACCAGTACATCACGAATGGCCGGTGCGTCAGTGCTCAACTGCACGATGGGCGTCACGCCATGAAATACGTGCTCATCATTGACTATGGCCAGATCCAGCGGCTGTTGCAGCGTGAATTCATCGACCTTGATTTTGTGCCTGTCATAGATGGCCGTGGAGCCGTTGACAAGGTTCTGACGCTGAACCATGACCATCAGCACATAGTTCACGCCGTCTTGGTGAACGCCTTCCGGTGTCGGGAGACCAGAACTTCCTTCCTGCGCCTCAATGCGAAATTGGTGAACTTCGATGTGCCACGGGTAGAAAGGAGCCAATCTGCCGAACAACTCGCAGCCCAAGCGGATCAGCGATTGCATGGTCGCGCCTGCAAGGACTTCTGCAGCAATAGGTTCATAGTGTCGTGCTATGCCACCATTCAGATGGTTGTACTTCAGGCTCTGGAAATGCGGCTGATGCGGTTGTATATGCGCACATCGACTCGACGGCAGCGCACTGAGTGTCGCATGGCGCCGCTTGCGATATCGGCCGCCATCGGCCATGTACGGCTCAAGCGGCAAATCGAACCAGCTTTTCTGGAAGCTGTCCCAATCTGTCAGAGAGGCGTCTTGAACTTCATTGAGAATGGTGCGGGTCCGGTCTGCTGGCAGGAATAGAAAGTCCTTGCGTGCCAATGATCGACACAATCGTTCGATCAGACTTTCGTTGCCATGACGAGCCACTTCTGCATCAGATGTGGAGAGGGCGGTGACGGTGCTTGTGGACATTTGATCCTCCTGTTGCTCACCGACTGGTGAGTGATTTCCGCGTTTCAGGAGCATTCTTCTAGGTCGTCAGCCGGTTGAAAAACGATTTATGCTTGCCCGTATGAGTGAGAAAAAATCACCTTTCGATGGCCGTATCCCGCCGATGAACAGTCTGCGCGTGTTCGAGGCTGCCGCCCGTCACGAGAGCTTCGGGCGAGCGGCAGACGAACTGCATGTGACACACGGGGCGGTCAGCCGCCAGATCAAGCAGTTGGAGGCCTCGCTGGGGGTGGATCTCTTCGACCGGCGCAACCGGGCCGTCTTCCTGACCCCTCGGGGGAAGATCCTGCTGGAAGCGTGTACCGAGGCCATGGAACGGCTGGCGGAAGCCCTGCGTCAGGTGAAGGCGCCCACTGTGGAGTTGCCTCTGGTGTTGTCGTGTGAACCGACCATCGCCATGCGGTGGCTGATTCCCCGGCTGCCGGCTTTCCGTGAACGCTTTCCGCAGCACCAGATTCACCTGTTGACGGCTGGGGGACCGGTGGACTTCGCGCGCGACCGGGTGGACCTCGCCTTGCGGCGCAACGATTTCAACTGGGGCACGTACTGCCATGCCGAACCCGTGGCACCTGAACTGACGGGGCCAGTTTGCACACACGGCGTGGCACTGGCCATGGCGTCCGACCTGCCACCGTCCCGCAAGCCGAAGTTGCTGCACGCTCGCACGCGGCCGACCGCCTGGCAGCGGTGGTTTGAGCTGGGTGGGCACAGCCCTGATGCTGGTGGATCAGAACATTTCGAGCATTTCTATCTGAGCTTGCAGGCGGCGGGTGCGGGCCTGGGCATGACGATCGGGTCGGCTTACATGGTGGAAGACGATCTTCGCGATGCACGTCTGGTCGCGCCGTTCGGCTTCCTGCCGGACGGGTCCGAGTACGTCTTGCTGTCACCGACCCCATTCAAGGGCGACACGCGGCGAATGCTGTTCCTGGACTGGTTGCGGCACGAGATGGGACGCTCCCGGCACGGGGTGGAAAGCTTGATCGATGCTGCTTGAATGCAGCGCCTGCTTATCGCCTGAGCACAGACTTGAGCGCCACCCCCGTGTGACTCTTGCTCTTGACCACAGCTTCCGGGGTTCCGGTCACGACAACCTGCCCCCCGCCTGAGCCCCCTTCCGGCCCCAGGTCGATCACCCAATCGGCTTCCGCAATCACATCCAGGTCATGCTCAATGACCACCACACTGTGCCCCGCATCCACCAGCCGATGCAGCACCCGAATCAGCTTCTCCACATCCGCCATGTGCAGCCCGACGGTCGGCTCGTCGAGCACATAGAGCGTGTGCGGCGCCCGCTGGCCGCGGCGGGTCACGTCGTCGCGGACCTTGCTCAGCTCGGTGACGAGCTTGATGCGCTGGGCCTCGCCGCCGGAGAGGGTGGGTGAGGGCTGGCCGAGGGTGAGGTAGCCGAGGCCGACGTCCTGGAGCAACTGCAGCGGGTGGGCGATGCTGGGCATGCTGGCGAAGAAGCCGACGGCCTCGTCCACCTCCATCTGCAGCACGTCGCCGATGCTCTTGCCCCGCCACGTCACGGCG
>JAAFKB010000183.1 GCA_013299055.1 Sphaerotilus sp. | reverse complement strand
CAAGTATTCACTGCCGGGTAGGCAGCTCAGAAATGCTTGACCAGCCGGACGAGATCATGCAGATGATTCACTGCCGGGTAGGCAGCTCAGAAAAAGCCGTGAACAGGCGGCTCTGCCTGACCAGTATTCACTGCCGGGTAGGCAGCTCAGAAAGCTGTGGCGCTGCCGGTCGTCAACATGCTGCTATTCACTGCCGGGTATGCAGCTCAGAAATCCCGGCCGGGCGCTGCATGTCGTGAGGCACTATTCACTGCCGTGTAGGCAGCTCAGAAAACGCTGTCGCGCCTGTGCGCGAGTCGAGCGTGATTCACTGCCGAGCAGGCAGCTCAGAAAGTCGTCGCATGGCAGGAACCTGACCCCGCGACACCAGGGCGCTGTCCACTTGTCACCTTCCTGCAGCCCGTCAACGCGGCTTGCCCAGCGCCATGGTCCAGTAGTTCGACCGGTTGCCGGTGTTGTAGACGCAGGCCACCGCGAACTCCTCCATGGCCGGGTTCATCAGATTGGCGCAGTGGCCGTCACTGCCCATCCAGGCATCGACCACACGCGTGACCGTCGGCTGGCCTGCGGCGATGTTTTCGGCCGCACTCGCCCAGGCGTAGCCCGCTGCGGTGAGGCGCGCCCCGACCATGCTGCCGTCGCGGCCCGTGTGGGAGAAGAAATTGTGCGTCACCATGTCCACACCATGCCCGGCGGCGGCCCGAAACAGCGTGTCGTGCCAGCGCAGCGCCGCGGCGGCGGCGTAGGTGCCGCGACTCCCGCAGGTTTGTGCCGTGGCGCGGCGCCGGTTCACCTCCGCCACCACCGCCGACTGGAAGGCCGTGATGCTGCAGGTCGTGGCCGCCGTCTGGCTGCTGCTGCTGCTGGTCGGCGTGGCGGCGGCGGCGATGGCAGTGGGGGTGGCGTAGGCCGTGGCCTGGACGGCGGGCAACGCCGCGCTCGTGGTCAAGGTGGCGCCGGTACCGACGGGGACGGATTCATCCTCACTGCCGAGGTTGCAGCCGCTCAACAGACCCAACGCGAGGGCGGCGCCGATCCAGCGGCTGAAGTTACAAGTGCGGAAAGCGGTTCGGATGTTGTTGTGGGGCATGTCAGGGGGCCTCTTGGATGGGTTTCATTCTGGGAGGTGGTTCCACCTGGTGTCACTTGGTACGACACGGATCCGGGGGGATCGTGGCTTCCACACGCTCCAGACTGCGGCATCTGCACGCTGCACCGAGGGACCAGCCCATGTTCGAGGGGGAACTGAATCTGGCAATAACGGCAGCGATCGCGCAGACTTCAGCGCCAGAACTGAAAGAAGTCGCAAGCATTTGTCTGCATCGCGTTCGGTTCTGCTACAGGAGTCAGTGCATGTCCGCCGTTTCGTTGTCCATTCCGCCGCGCCCTGCCACCCCCGTGCGGTCCATCGGCACCGGCGTCTGGCTGATCGCCTGTACTGCGGAGCGCACCGAAACCCGCGCCCGACACGGCCGTGCCCGCTGGAGCCTGAGTGCGGGCCTGCGCCGGCGTCCCGCCACCACCCGGCCCTCGCGTGGGTTGCTCTGAGCCCCGACGCCACTTGATCTTTCAGTTGTGCCAACTGGAGATCTCATGAACACCTGAAGTGAGCGAAGTGGCATCATTTCCGTGAAAGCGTCGCCGGCTAGGATGCTGGCGATGCAGCTTTCCGACCGGAACCACCACGGATCATCGTTGCCGATGGTCGATCTCGCCAAGGCCATGGCATCTCAGCTCATCGTCTGGCACCACCTTGCGCTCTATGGACCGATGTCCGATGTCGTGGGTGACCGCATGGGCGAACTCACCACGACGCTGATGGCCTGGTTGGTCGAGCAGGCCCGGCTGGCGGTACAGGTGTTTCTGGTGATGGGCGGATTTCTGGCCGCCCGGAGCATGCTGCCCACACCCGATGCGCCAACCGGGGCTTTTCCCCGCGCCTTGCCGGGTGTGCTGCTGAGGCGTTGGCAGCGGCTGGCCCCCCTGTATGGGGTTGCGCTGCTGGCGGCAGTCGTCTGTGCGGCGCTGGCGCGTGCATTGATCGACTCTCCTGCCACCCCTGAGGCCCCCACCGTCTGGCAGGTCGTCGCCAACGTGCTGATGCTGCAGGATGTACTGGGCCAGGAGGCACTGTCGGCCGGGATCTGGTACGTCGCGGTCGATCTGCAGTTGTTCGCGGTGCTGGCGCTGCTGTGTGCCTTGCGGACTGGATGTCGGTGGGCCACGGCGCCGGTGATCGTGGCGCTGACGGCTGTGTCCTTGCTCTGGTTCAACCGCGAGCCGGCGCTGGATGTGTGGGCACCGTACTTTCTTGGCGCCTACGGACTGGGCGTGATGGCGCAGTGGGCCAATGCCACTGGCCAGCGCAGGCGGTGGACGGTGGCCATCATGGTGCTGACGGCGCTGGCGCTGCTGGTCGAGTGGCGCAGCCGGCTGGCGCTGGCGGGGTGTGTGGCGCTGGTGCTGGCGCTCGGGATCGGCCAGAACTGGCGCTGGCTGGCGCTCGGCCCGCTGCGCACGCCCCTCGCGGCCTTCTCGCGTATCTCCTACGCCGTCTTCCTGCTGCATTATCCAGTGATGCTGGCGGTGGGCGCCGTGTTCTACCGTGCCTGGCCAGACTCGCCCCCGCTGCAGTTGCTAGGTCTGTGGGTAGCCTGGGCGGTGGGTCTGGCGGTGGGCTGGTGGCTGGAGCGCCAGACCTCAACCCCGGCTCGCCGGCCCCCCAGTCCCCTGCAACGCCGACCACAGCAGCGCCACCAGATCGGCTGAGACGGCCTCGATGTCGGTCGGCTTGTCCTGCGCGACGACCTCCCAGAGCAGGTGCTCCATCGGCCCCAGCACCACCGAGCGCAGCAGCCGCAGCGACACGTCGCGCCGAATCTCCCCGCTGGCCTGACCGCGGGCGAGCAAGTCCATCAGCGGGGCGGTGTAGCGGCGTTGCAGCGGTAAGAAGCTTTCGCCGAGTGCCTGGCCTTTCGAGCGCCCCTCCGACAGCACCAGCGCGCACAAGCCCGTCCCCTGCACCAGAAACACCCGCAGGTGCGTTTGCACGAGGTAGTGCAACTGCGCCCGGATCGGCTGCTCGCGGGGCAGTCCGTCCTGCATCGTCGCGATGATCTCGTCGTACCAGTCGCTGATCACGGCCACGCACAGCGCCCGCTTGCCGTGGAAGTAGGTGAACACGGTGGCCTCGCTCACGCCCAGGCGCTGTGCGATCTCGGTGGTCGTGGCGCGCTCGTACCCCTTCTCGGCAAAGACCTCGCGCCCCACGCGCAGCAGGTCGCGGATGCGCTGCTCGGACTTGGCACTGGCGGGTGCACGGCGGTGGGTGGGATGGACGGTCGACGGCGTTTCTGCGGACATCTTGTCATCTTAGTGCGGGCAGGTGGATAATAATTGAGTGATACTCAATAACGAGGAGACGCCCATGACCGCGATGCATCCGTTCGACGGACTCAGCCATGTCCACGGCCCCACCGACCACCCCTTGTCGCACCAGACCGTCGCACAGGCGCTCGCGCAGACCGTGGCGCGTTTTGGCGAGCGTGAGGCGGTGGTGTTCCGCGAACAGGCCATACGCTGGACGTGGCGCCAGTTCTCGGATGAGGTCGATCGGCTGGCGGCGGGGCTGCACGCGCTGGGCCTGCGGCGTGGGGAGCGGCTGGGCATCTGGTCGCCGAACCGCGTCGAGTGGCTCGTTGCGCAGTTCGCCACGGCGCGCATCGGCGTGGTCCTCGTCAACATCAACCCGGCGTACCGGCTGGCCGAGCTGGAATACGCGCTGCAGTTGTCCGGCTGCCGGGCGGTGATCGCGGCGGAGCGGCTGCGCACGGCGGACTACCTGGCGATGCTGCAGACCGTGGCGCCGAAGCTGCCGGCGCTCGAATTCATCCTCCGCATGGGCGATGGCACGACGCCGGGGATGCTGCGTTATGCCGACGTGCTGGCTGCGCCGGAGGCCGTCGAGGTGGCCGCGCTCGACGCGATCGAAGCCCCGCTCGGCTGCCATGACCCGATCAACATCCAGTTCACCAGCGGCACCACCGGCCACCCCAAGGGCGCGACGCTGACGCACCACAACGTCGTGAACAACGCGATCGCGGTCGCGGCGGCGATGCGGCTCACCGAGGCCGACAAGCTCTGCATCCCCGTGCCGCTGTACCACTGCTTCGGCATGGTGCTGGCGGTGCTGGCCTGCGTGGCGAGCGGGGCGGCGATGGTGTT
>JAAFKB010000182.1 GCA_013299055.1 Sphaerotilus sp. | reverse complement strand
GCTGGATGTACCAGCCGTTCTGCAGGCGCAGGGCCTTGAAGTCGTCGCCGTCGAGCTGGCCGGCGAAGTGGCGGTCGAGCTGGTCGCGGAACTGGGCCGCGCGGGCGTGGACGAACTGGCGGTCGAAATCGGTGTATTGGTACATGGCTTACTGGAGCGCCTGGTAGAGGTTGTAGAGGCTGATCAGCGAGATGACCGTGCCCACGAGGGCCAGCAGCGCCTTGGTGTGCAGTCGCTTGGTCAGCATGGCGGCCAGCGGTGCGGCGAACAGGCCACCGATCACCAGGCCCGCGACGGTCGGCCAGGGGCTTTCACCGACCAGCATCGCGAACACGCCCGCACTGACGAACGTGAGAAAAAATTCGGCCAGGTTGACCGATCCGATGGTCATGCGGGGGTCGTGCCCGGTGCCCACCAGTGTGGTGGTCACGACCGGTCCCCAGCCGCCGCCGCCGATCGCATCGACAAAACCGCCCAGCAGACCCAGCTTGGCCACATGACGCGGTTCCTCGCGCCGCGTCTTGATGGTGCGGAAGATCTTGCTGATGACATACAGGCCCATCACCAGCAGGTAACTGGCGATGTAGGGCTTGAGCGCCTTGCCATCGACGCTGGAGACGATCCACGCGCCGGTGCTGGCACCGACCATTCCGGGCACCAGCAGGCGCAGGAACAGGTTCTTGTTGACGTTGCCGAGCTTGATGTGGGTGATGCCGGACACGCCGGTGGTGAACACTTCGGCGATGTGGACCGCCGCGCTGGCCACGGCGGGGCTGGAGCCGGAGGCCAGCAGGAAGCTTGTCGAGGTGATGCCGTAGGCCATGCCGAGCGCGCCATCGACCGTCTGTGCCAGCAAGCCGACGGCGACTGCGCTCCAGAATGCGCGGCTCTCCAGTGTCTGGGCGATGATCTGGAAGCCAGTGTGACCGTCGGGCTGGTTGAACAGGCGCGTGGTCAGGAAAGCCGTCACGCCGCCCAGCAGCAGCACCACCGACCACATCGCGAAGCGCAGCACCGGATGGTCGGCAGAATGCGTCACCGCGTGCTCGATCGGTGGCAGACCGAGTGCCTGATGTTCGGCGTTGACGGGGTTGTCGGAGAGGTCGAGGTCGCGGATCTTCATAGAGGGGCGGATGCTAGTCGCCCTCCTTATGTCTTCAAACTACATAAAAGTAGATAACTTATTACTTGCATGCACAACGAACACCAGGAAGCGCACCAAACAATGCGACCCCAACCCCGGCCACTCCACGCGGGACTGCTGCGCCGGGCTGTGCTGGGGTGGACCGCTGCCGTGCTGACAGGCTGTGCGGGTGGGCCGACGGGCACTGGCGGGGGGCCGTTGGTGACCATGCCGGAACCAGTGAAGCCTGCACCACGCCCGCCGCGCATCGGCTTGGCGCTGGGGGGTGGTGCGGCACGCGGGTTCGCGCACATCGGCGTGATCCAGGTGCTGGAAGAAAACGGCATCCGGCCCGACCTCGTGGTGGGCACCTCGGCCGGCAGCGTCGTGGCGGCGCTCTACGCGGCCGGGCACACCGGCGCGCAGCTCGCCACGCTGGCCGACGGCATGGACGAGGCGACGATCACCGACTGGGCCTTCCCGCTGCGGGGCGCGATCCGCGGCGAGGCGCTGGCCAGCTACATCCGCAAGCACACGGGTGGCAAGACCATCGAGCAGATGAAGATCCCGCTGGGCGTTGTCGCCACCGACCTGGCCGACGGGCAGCCGATCCTGTTCCAGCGCGGCGACACCGGCACGGCGGTGCGGGCGTCGAGTTCGGTGCCTGCCGTGTTCCAGCCGGTGAAGATCGGCGAGCGCGAGTACGTGGACGGCGGGCTGGTGGCGCCGGTGCCGGTGCGGTTCGCCAGGCAGATGGGCGCCGAGTTCGTCATCGCGGTCGATATCTCGTCGCCGCCGGACGGCGCGGCCACGGGCGACGCGATGCGCATGCTGCTGCAGACGTTTTCCATCATGGGACGCAGCATCAACAACTTCGAGCTGAAGGAGGCCGACACCGTGCTGCGGCCGAAGCTCACCGGCATCTCCAGCGCGGACTTTGCGGCCCGCAAACGCGCGATCGCGGCAGGGCGGGAGATGGGGCTGGCGATGCTGACGGAGATGAAGAGCAAGATCGCAGCGAAGGCGCGGTGAACCGCCTTGCCAGGGACTTGAGCCTTGGCAAGTGGTACCAAATCGTTTTGTGTGGATTAAGTCACGGTTGAACTTCCTCATATGGGGGTTCCTCGGGTGTGCTCTGCGTTGGCAGAGCCCCAAGGGCCAGCCAGAATTTCCCTTGTCCGAATCATGGAATCAACAGGGGGAATACATGACCACTCCGACGACGATCTATCGCATCCAGCCCGCCCGCGCAGACTTGAACGAGGGCACCTCCGGCACGACGGTGTTCACGTTCACGGTGACGCGCAGCTCCGGTGTCGGCACCGGCAGCGTGGCCTACTGCCTGCAGAACATCACCACTTCGCAGGATGATTTTGTCGGCCCGACAGCGGGCGTGGTCTGTTTCGCGGCGGGTGAGGTCAGCAAGACCATCTCGATCGCCGTGGTGGCCGACAGCCGGATCGAGGCGGATGAATTGTTCGGCGTGGCATTGATGAACCCGGTGGGCGGTGTGGTCCAGCCTGGGAGCGCCGTCGGACGCATCCGCAACGATGACCTTGCGACGGTGAGCATTGCGGCCACGTCGGCGAACAAGGCCGAAGGCACGGGCAGCACGACCCCGTTCACGTTCACGGTGACGCGCAGCAGCGGCTTCGGGGTGTCGAGCGTCAGCTGGGCGGTGATGCACGGCACGGCGACGGCAGCCGACTTCAGCGGCCCGCTGGCGGGCACTGTCCAGTTCGGTCACGGCGAGACCAGCAAGGTCATCACGGTGAACGTGGTGGGCGATGCGCTGGCGGAGGGCAACGAGTCGTTCTCGGTGCTGCTGACGGGTGCGACGGGCGCGCGGCTGGGGCGCAACGCAGCGGCCGGCATGATCCAGAACGACGATGCGGTGGCGGTGTCCACGCTGAGCATCGCGGCGACCTCGGCCAGCAAGGCGGAAGGCAACAGCGGGACGACGCCGTTCACGTTCACGGTGACGCGCAGCAGCGGTGCCGGGGCATCGAGCGCGCAATGGTCTGTGCAGCACGGCACGACGGCAGCGGCCGATTTCAGCGGTGCGACGAGTGGCATGGTGAGCTTCGCGGCGGGCGAGACGAGCAAGGTCATCACGGTGAACGTGGTCGGCGACCTGGTGGTCGAAGCGGCCGAGGTGTTCACGGTGCGGCTGAGCAACGCGGTGAACGCGACGATCGGCACGCCGAGCGCAGCGGGCCTGGTGCAGAACGACGATGTGGCGCCAGCGACGTTGAGCATCGCGGCGACCAGCGCGAGCAAGGCCGAAGGCAACACGGGCACGACGCCGTTCACGTTCACGGTGACGCGCAGCAATGGCGCGGGTGCGTCGTCGGTGGATTACGCCGTGGTCAACGGCGGCACGACGGCGGGGGACTTCTCTGGTCTGACCACCGGCACGGTGAGCTTCGCGGATGGTGAGACGAGCAAGGTCATCACGATCAGCGTGGCAGGCGACACGGCGGTCGAAGCGGACGAAGCGTTCACGGTGCAGCTGAGCAACGCGGTGAACGCGACGATCGGCACGGCGAGCGCAGCGGGCCTGGTGCAGAACGATGATGTGGTGGCACCGGCGACGCTGAGCATCGCGGCGACCAGCGCGAGCAAGGCCGAGGGCAACACGGGCACGACGCCGTTCACGTTCACGGTGACGCGCAGCAATGGCGCGGGTGCGTCGTCGGTGGATTACGCCGTGGTCAACGGCGGCACGACGGCGGGAGACTTCTCTGGTCTGACCACCGGCACGGTGAGCTTCGCGGACGGCGAGACGAGCAAGGTGATCACGATCAGCGTGGCAGGCGACACGGCGGTCGAAGCGGACGAGGCGTTCACGGTGCAGCTGAGCAACGCGGTGAACGCGACGATCGGCACGGCGTCGGCGGCGGGCACGGTGCAGAACGATGATGTGGTGGCGCCAGCGACGCTGAGCATCGCGGCCACGTCGGCCAGCAAGGCCGAGGGCAACAGCAGCACGACGCCGTTCACGTTCACGGTGACGCGCAGCAATGGCGCGGGCGCATCGTCGGTGGATTACGCCGTGGTCAACGGCGGCACGACGGCGGGGGACTTCTCTGGTCTGACCACCGGCACGGTGAGCTTCGCGGACGGCGAGACGAGCAAGGTGCTCACGATCA
>JAAFKB010000181.1 GCA_013299055.1 Sphaerotilus sp. | reverse complement strand
CAAGCTGAACACGCCGGCGCTGGTGCCGCTGGTGGTAGCGGAACTGGCGCGGATCAAGGGGCTGGACGTTGAAGAGGTGGCCCGCGTGACGGGGGAGAACGCGACGCGGGTGTTCGGGCTGGGGTGACGACTCCCTCATCTTGAGACGCGCCTTGTCGGCGGCCACCGCTTGGCAGCCCCCGTCGAGCGAGGCGCCCAGGACGTGCGGGCGCAGCAAGTCCTCGATGAACTGGCGCATGCGGCGTCCCACCAAGCGCGGCGGCTATGCAGTCCACGGATCGATGACCGCCACCCCTGCCGCTTCAAACGGCGCCGTGTCGCGTGAGGCGACGATGAACCCCCGGGAGGCCGCGATGGCGGCGATGTAGCCATCGGGTGTCGGGAAACCTCGGCCGCTGGCCCTGGCGCGCACGGCGAGGTCGGCATGGCGCCGCGCCGCCTCGGTGTCGAAGGGCAGCACCCGGTCTCGGAACAGCCCCATCAGCCCGTCCAGGGTCTGGGCCAGCATGTCCTTGCGCTTGCCCACGGGGAGCGTGCCGATGCCAAACAGCAGCTCGGCCACACTCACGCTGGAGAGGTAGAGCGTTTCGGTGGCTTGGTCATTCAGCCAGGCGCGCACGGCGGGGTGCGGCGCGGGTTTCATCGCCTCGGAGACGACGTTGGTGTCGAGAATGATCATGGGTTTCAAGCCTCAATCGAAACTCAACGGTTCGGCGGGGGTCCGGTCGCGTGCTTGGTGGAGGGCCTCGGCCTCCTCGCTGGTGAGGCCGATCTGGCGGCCCAGTGCGGCCAGGGCGTCCCCCAGGCGAACCCGCGCCTCGGGCCTGACCGCCAGCGCCAGGATCTCGCGGACTTCGGCCTCGGTGCTGTGCCCGTGCAGGGCAGCGCGCACGCGCAGGGCGCGGTGGATTTCGTCGGGCAGGTTGCGCACGGTCAGCATGGCCATCGGGGTGCCTCGGCAGGTTCAGTGGGTGTGGATGCAGTCGACGCCTTCACAATAGAGTTTTGCCTGCACAGTTGCAAGTCCGGCGGCTGAATGCAGAAAGCAAGCAGAGGGGAACATCCATGAACGGCAAGATTTTCATCAGCTACCGCCGCGCCGATGCGGCAGGTCATGCAGGCCGCCTGCGTGATCGCTTGGCGAGCTGGTTCGACACCGACAGCGAGTTGTTTTTTGATGTCGAGAGTATCGACAGTGGTGAAGACTTCCCGCGGCGCCTGATCGACGAGATCGACTGCGCTGCAGTGGTGCTGGTGCTCATCGGGCCGGGGTGGCTTGACGAGATCAACCGGCGTGCCAGCTTCGAAGAGGTGGATTTCGTGCGCAGGGAGGTCGAGCAGTCGTTGCAGCGGCGGGTGCTGCGGCAGGGGCTGCGCGTGATCCCGGTGCTGATGGGTGGTGCGGCGATGCCCTCGGCAGCGGCGCTGGCGGAACCCGTGCGGGCTGGGCTGTCTGGCTTGTGCGAGCTGGATGCGCACGTCTTCCACCATGGCGGTAAGCAGGACGACTGGGAACACCAGTTCGTGCGCCTGCGCAAGCTGATTCACGGCGTACCTGGAGCGCCACGAGAGCGTTACCGCGAACACTCTGGCCAAGCGCGGCCGTGGCGGGTGGTCGAGCACGCGCTGAGTGCGCACTTCCAAGACCCGCGTGGGCTGCTGTCGGCATTGCGCGGGCGGCTGCAGGATGGCGGTGGCACGGCGGCAGTCGTGGGCGCGGGCAGTGCGAAAGCGGCGGCGCTTCACGGCATGGGCGGTATTGGCAAGACACAGCTCGCGCTGGCCTACTGCCACCAGTACCGGGACGCCTACGCTGGCATCTGGTGGCTGCGGGCGGAGTCCGAGGGCGGGTTGGGTGACACTTTGCTGCAGCAGGATGCGCTGGCGGCCTGCGCGGTGGCGGGGGTGGCTGTGCCTGATGGCGTGCTGCCCAGCGAGGTATTCCGGCAGTGGCTGGGGCGGCAGTCGGCACCGTGGCTGCTGGTCTTCGACAACGCCGATGACCCCCGGAAGTTGGGCCGGCACCTGCCGGGACCGGGACCACACCACGTTATCGTGACCTCACGGCGACCTGACTGGGGCACATTGGCGGGCGAAGTGGTGGAGCTGACCACATGGACGCCGGGGCAGGGGGCTGACTTCCTGCTGCTGCGTCTTGGCAAACCCGAGGCCGAGCGCACTGCGGCCGAAGCACTGAGCGAGGCCATGGGCGGCCTGCCACTCGCACTAGAAATGGCAGCGAGTTACACCGAGGCCACCGGCTGCGGATTGTCTGACTACCTTAGGCTGTGGCAGCAGGCCGAGGCCGAGCTGCTCGACGACGCCGACAGCGTGCCCGCCACTGGCTACGAACGCACCGTGGCCGCCACGCTCGCGCTGGCGTTCGAGCGGCTGGGCGAACCGGCGCGGCGGCTGCTGCGGCTGTGTGCGCTGGCGGCGCCGGAGCCGCTGCCCGAGCGATTCCTGCGGGAAGGACGGGAGCATCTGCCCGAGCCGCTGGCCACGGTGGCAGACAGTGATTTCATCTGGAACAAGGTAGTGGCCGAGCTGAGGCGCTATGCACTGGTGGCGAGGCAGGACATTCCTTCGCTGGATCGGGCCTGGCTGGCCGGGGGTGAAGCGCCTGCAGGTACGCCGATGGAGCCGGCGCTGGTGATGCATCGGCTGATGCAGGTGGTAGTGCGGTATCGGCTGGGGGTGCCGGTGGAAGATATGCTGGTATTGGTAGGGGTGTTGCGACAGGCTTGCCCTGACGATGCGCAGTCCCCCGTCGATTGGCCCAGGCTTGCCGCACTGGTGGCTCATGCGGTGTATGTGAATGAACCGAACCGGGCAGGGTGTGCCACGGAGCCGGTGAAGGCAGTGCAGGACAGAACATCTCTGCTGAACCAAGTTGCAATCTTCTTGCAGTTCGGCTTGGCACTTGTCCCCCAAGCACGCAAGCGATTCGAACAGGTATTGGCCACCAACCGACGTGTGCTAGGCATTGCGCACTTGACCACTTTAGGATCAATGAACAACCTAGCCGAAACACTCCTAGCCATGGGAGACTGGGCTGAAGCAAGCCGTATGCACCAGCAGGTGCTGGGGATTAACCGTCGCGAGTTGGGTGAGGAGCACCACAGCACGCTGATGTCGATGAACAATTTGGCGTCTACTTTCTGGCATCAGGGCAACTTCGTCAGTGCTCGCGACCTGGAAAAACAAGCACTGGCGATACGACGCCGCACACAGGGCGAGGATCACCCCGACACACTGACGGCGATGGGTAACCTTGCAGAGACACTTCGAGCACAACGTGACCTGGCTGGTGCGCGTAGTCTTCAGGAACAAGTTTTGGCTGGCAATCGCCGCCGCCTCGGTCAAAAGCATCCCAGCACGCTGATGTCAATGGGCAACCTTGCTTCAACCCTAAGGGCACAGGGCGATTTGACTGGTGCGTACAGCCTGAATAAAGATGAATTTGTTACATGTTGCCAAGTGCTGGGCAAGGAGCATCCCACCACATTGACGTCGAAAGGCAACCTTGCTCTCGTCCTTCAGGACCAGGGCGAGCTGTCTGGTGCGTGTAGTCTGCAGGAACAGGTGCTGGCTGCACGTCGCCGAGTGTTGGGCGAGGAGCACCCTGCAACGCTGACGTCAATGAACAACCTTGCTATCACGCTTTGGCGCCTGCGCGAGTGCGGCAAGGCGATCGAGCTGATGGCCTGTGCAGTCAAGGGCCGATCCGCAATACTGGGGACAGAGCACCCTGACACCAGACAGTCGGCCAAGTCACTCGACCAGATGCGCCGCGTCGCGGTCTGAGTCATTCCAGTCCTTTCTCTCCCCGTCATTCCCAAGAGAGTGGGAATCCATGCACCGTGATCTCAGCGGGTGGCTCCTCGTGTTCGCGAGGTGACGGTACTTGCCTTGCGCTCCTTGAGCTTGACGCGAAGCCGCTCGGCCTCGACCCGATCAAGCCGCTCCTGCAGCGCAAGCGCGCGCGCCTCCAACCGACTGAACGCCTGAACCTGGCTGACGAACTGCGCCTGGGCACGGGTGCGTTCGTCGGCGAGGGTGAGGTCGAACTCGGTGCGGGCGTCGCGGGCGAGCTGCTCGGCGCGGGCGCGGGCCTGGCGCTCGCGGTCCATGTCGGCGGCGGCGCGGCGCTCGGCGTGGGTGACGCGCTCGGCGGCGTCGGCCTGGGTGTGGGCGAGTTCGGCGGCGTGGTGCTGCCGGGCGGTGGCGAGGGCGTCGGCGCGGGCCTGGGCGAGGCGGTCGAGGGCGAGCAGGCGTTCGGTGAGCGCGGCGTGCTC
>JAAFKB010000180.1 GCA_013299055.1 Sphaerotilus sp. | reverse complement strand
TCGCGGCTGTGGAACGTCACGACGACGTTGTACTGCTCGCCGCCACGCAGCGGGTAATGCACGAGGTGGCAGTTCGGGCCGACCCAGATGGCCGCGGCGTTCCAGCGCAGCTCCTCCGGGAAATCGTCCTTCTCGACCACGGCGCGGTAGACGACATGCCCCGTCACGCGGGCCGGGTCGCCGACAAACTGCTCGCGCACCACCGACTTGACGCCATCCGCGCCGATCAGCGCAATGCCCCGGAAGGTGCGGCCGTCCTGCGCCGTCACGGTCACGCCGTCCGCGTCCTGCGCGATGCCGACGACGCGGGTCGAGGTGTGGAAATCGACCAGCCCGGTTTCCTGCGCGCCTTCGAGCAGCGACAGATGCACGTCCGCCCGGTGGATCACGGCATACGGGTTGCCGAACCGCTGGCGAAACGCTTCACCCGTGGGGATCTGGCCGACCTGGTACTCGTCGATGGCGTCGTGCATGACCATGTAGTCGGTGTAGACAGCACGCCCGCGGGCCTTCTCGCCGATGCCCAGCGCATCGAAGGCGTGGAAGGCGTTCGGGCCGAGCTGGATGCCGGCGCCGATCTCGCCGATCTCGGGCGCCTGCTCCAGCACCGTGACCCGAAAGCCCTGCCGCACCAGCGCAAGCGCCGTCGCCAGCCCGCCAATGCCACCGCCAGCCACCAGCACGACCGGGGCCGTGTTCGTCGTGTTGTCCATGTCTTTGCGCTCCATCACCATCAATCAGCATGCACATCGTCAGTATGCTGATGATAAGTGTAATGCTAGCATCAACCAATCTCCACGCCGTGAAAACCCCTACCCCTGCCGACCCATGCCGAAGCTTGACCTCAACAGCCTGCCCGGCCACGACATCCGCCGCCTGCACCAGATCGCCGTGGCCCTGTTCATGGCGGAGACCGAGCCGTTCGGCATCACGCCGGTGCAGTTCGCTGCGCTGCAGGCGGTGCAGAACGCCCCCGGCACCGACCAGCGCACCCTCGCCCGCACGATCGGTTTCGACACCTCGACGATTGCCGGGGTGATCGACCGGCTCGAAGCGCGGGGGCTGATGCTGCGCAGCGCGTCGGCGCAGGATCGGCGGGTGCGGCTGCTGGCGCTGACCGACGCGGGTCAGCAGCTTCTGGCGGACGTGACGCCGTCGATGCTGCGGGCGCAGGGGCGCATCTTGGCGCCGCTGCCGGCGGCGGAACAGCGCGAGTTCATGCGGATGCTGGCGGTGTTGATCGCGGATGGCGGGGAGCTGTAGCCTCCGCCGGGTCCGGTGTCAATCAGCCAGCGCCTTTAGCAAGGCATCTCTACCATCCTGGTAGAACTCAATGTCTAGCTTCGTGGCCATCTCGTCGGACAAATCAAACAGTTGCCGACGAGCAGCCACTGGCAGCAGCAGCGATTTGGCGCCCTTCTCCACTGCCGCTTCAGCAAGCGTCACGGCGTTGTGGATCGGTTCGATGGTGCCCCCGAGGGTTACCTCGCCGACGACGATCAAACCGCCACGGACGGACTTCTTGAGCAGCGCGCTGCAAAGTGCGACCAGCGCCCCGACACCGGTTTTTGCACCGGACTTCGCTGCATCAAAGCCACGCAGTTGGACAGAAAACTCATGCGCTCGCGGGTCGCGGTCTCCCACCAATTGCAGCGCCCTCGCGTAGAGATTTTGCTCGGCGTACCGAATGGATTCCTTGAACGGTGCAGGCACGGGGTTGTTGAGCACCCGCACACCACTGCCCGGCCCTTCCGTCACTTCCAGCCGAAACAGGCCCGGATGCTCGTCTGGCGCACCCGGACTGAGCACCCAAATTTGGCCGCACTCCAGCGGTTCTTCCCCTATCCCCGCCTGGCTTTGCAGCTCAGGTGTGGCGACGAACTTCTCAACCCCCTCCGCCCCCATGGTGTAGCTGAAATGGGTGTTACGGAACTCCGCAGCACCGATGCGCTTTTGCTGCTCCTTGACACGGCGGCGGACTTCCAGCGCCAGACGCACGGCCCACTCCAACTCTCCATCGCTGACCGGCATCTCGGCGTTGGGATACAGCAGCTTCAACAAGCCACTGACGGTCTTGTTGACGGCGTTGAGATCCCGACCGCTGAGGGCGCCACCCCAGTAGAGGCGACCTTGAAGCGAGGACACTCGACTCTGGTTGCGCAGCCGTGTGAAGCATTCCGACAGGAAATCGCTGACCAGGCCGAAATGCTCGGTGAACAAGCCGGGGTTCAGTTTCGGCACCTCCCATCCGGGCAGGAAACAATGGATGCGGTCCATGAATGCCGTGTCGTTGCGCATTTCGGGTGGCAGTGGGCTGAACAGATGTCCAACGCGCTGCTGGTGCTCAACGTCCACATCGAAATTACCCACCAGTACCACGGAACCGTCGGCCCGGATGCTTTCCTTGCCACGCGAGAACTCGCCGCTCTCCATGTAGCCCTTCATGATGTTGACGCCATCCTTCTGGTCGAACGACACACCGGACACCTCGTCAAAACACACCACGTCGTACTGGCACACCAAGCCACGCTGGCCGTTCGAGTTATTCACGAACATGCGCGCCACTGTCGCCTTGCCGCCCGAGATCAGGTGGGCATAGGGTGACACCTGCTGGAAGAGGTGGGATTTTCCTGTGCCCCGTGGCCCGAGTTCCACGAGGTTGTAGTTGCGTTCGACAAACGGAACCATGCGCAGCAGGAGTGCATCCTTGGCGCGTTCGGACAGGGTCGCCGGCTCGAAACCGACGCTGCGCAGCAGCAAGTCACGCCATTCGGCGGTCGAGAAACTCTCGCGGCCCTTGGCCAGCACGTCCAGCACCTCGCGCTTGGACAATTGAATCGCCCGCAGCGACTCGACCCCAAACGGCCGCCCGCCCTTCTCCTGGGCGATCGAGGCGTCATACCCCAGCGTTACCTCGGCATAGAAGCCGCCCGTGAGCATGCGCTCGTTGTCCTTGACCATGTCTGGCGTCAAGCGCACATCGTTCAGGCGAAGGCTGGGCAGGCTGGCAACGTAGGAATCCGTCTTGGCGTCCAGTCGCGCCGTGATGATGTCAATGATCTTCACGGAACCCGATTCACGGGCACGCGCCTTGAACAACTCCTCCTCACCAGCCTTGACCGTGCGGGTGCCTAACTGGCGTTGCACGATGTCCAGTCCCTCCTGAATTTCGGTTTCCTCGGTGGTCGCGCAGTAGCGGCCCAACAGAAACTCCACGACATAGGTGGGCACCGGAAACTGGCGACTGAAGGTGCGGACCAGATCCTTGCGAACAACATAGCCTTCGAAGGCGGCCGTTGCTTTCCTGTCCAGGTCATCGAGTTGCATGGTGTTTGCGCTTTCTGGCGAGTCGGGAATCGCGTGGGGATATTTTTGCTTCAGCACGGTCCGCCAACCGTGGTGACCACCTTGTGCAAGACCTCACCGCTGGCAGCCAACAGGACCACCACCGCAGCCGTGCCCATGTGGTCATCGTCTGCCACCGCCAAGCTGGCCTTGCCCGCCTCCACGGCCTTCACGCTGGCGGCCAAGGTGCTGGACGCCAATGCTGGTTTGGTGCGAATGTCCACCTTGAATCCACCTGCATCGCTTCCAGCATCCGTTTGGACGACCACTTGACAGCGCAGACCGCGCCACGTCACGGACTCGATCACCGCCTTGGCCGCTATGGACAGTACACCTTCAACCGCCAGCGTGATGACAGGAACCAGACACTCCTGCAGGCTGATGCCTCCATGCGCATAGTCGTTTCCGGCAACGAAACACGCCACGCCTGGGGCATAGGCCACTTGAACGTCTTTGCACCAGTCCCAGCCAAAGGTCAGCGGCGTGCCGTGCGCACTGTCCTTCAGCACCGCACACCGGCCCCACTTCGTTTCAGTCTGGTGTTTGGGCAGTTCCGTCTTGGGCAGACCGCCAGGCATCAGCAACCAACCGTGGTCCGTCACGATGCGCAGGCGTTTCCAGCCTGCCTGGCTCAGTTCGGCCACTCGCTCGACTACCTGGTTGAGTTGAGTGTCCAGATCGCGGGCGAGGCGGATGCCATGCTCGTGGCCGTAGTGGTCCAGATCACCGGACTCCGTCCACGCCTTGCCGGCAGGGTCGCCTGTCTCGTGCCGTTCCAAGGGCTGAACACCGTTTTCGGTCAGCAGTTTGCGGAAATGGTGCCCCGTCAAAGGCTTGCCACTGGCGGAGACACGGGGTTCGAACTCGATGTCCGACTTTTCACCCGACACCAGGTGGGCGACCGGCGAGCACCAGGCTTTTCCGGAGGCGGTCACCGACGGCATGCTGGTCCAGCGCGCTGTCAGATGGGCCTCGCCAACATCCGCCAGGCGTTGCTTGAGGCGCACCGCCACGTCATAGCGCAAGCCGTCCACGAACACCGTGCATTCCCCTTCG
>JAAFKB010000018.1 GCA_013299055.1 Sphaerotilus sp. | reverse complement strand
GGCCGTAGCGGATGTCCTGCACGTCGCGCAAGGTGGCACGGGCGCGGCTGGCTTGCCGGACGTAATGCGCCAGTTCGGCCGCCGGGTCGGGCACCTGGAGCGAGGCGTTGTACTGGGCGTCGATCTGCGCTGGTTCGGTGAAATCGCGGTAGAGCGGCATCGGAGTTCCTCTGGAGCGGGTGTGCAGTATCGCCACGTTCATCGCCCTGTTCGGGCATCCAAGGGTTTGACCCTACCCTTGCGCCCAGAGGCCCCCTGCGTCCACGCCCAGATGCGGCCACACCACCGGAAGGAGACACTGGATCCACGCTTTCACCCCACAAAGTCCCCGCAAAGCCCCAACAAAGGAGTCCGGCCATGAAGCTCACCCGTCCTGACAACTTGACACCACAGGTCATCCAGACCTGGACGGTGCGCGCGGCCGGCACTGCCGGCACCGTCGTCGCATTGGCCGCCGGCAGCGGTCTGGTCTGGTCGGCCGTGTCCACCGGCATTGGACTGGGTGCCCTGGCGCTGCTGGCCGGGGTGGGCTTCGCGGCCATCCAGGCGGTCCCGCTGGGCGTGCAGATGCTGGAAAACCGTGTGCTGGGGCTGCACAAGCGCGAGGCCCGCCGCAATCCGATCGAGCAGCTGCAGGCCGACTGCCTGCGGCGCGAGGAGCGGCTGCATGGGTTTCGGCAGGCGCTGGTGGGCATCGGCGCGCAGATCACCTCGTTGCGGCAGATGATCGACGAGCGTCGCCGTGTGGACTCGACCCAGAACCTGGCCACACAGGAACATGCCGTGGAGCGCATGCAAGCGTTCTACGAGGCCAACTGCACCCGTCTGGAAGAGGCCCACGCGGCGCTCGGCGCCTTTCGCGGGCAGGTCCAGCAGAAGGTCTTCGAGTGGGAATTCGCACAGGCAGGCCAGGTCGTGATGTCCGCCCTGCACCCCAGCGGCACCGAGGATCTGCTGCAAGGTCTGTTGACCGATGAAGCATTGCGGGCGGTGCAGACCCGCTTCAACACCGTGTTTGCCGAACTGGATGTGGAGATGCGCTCGGTACGGGCGCCCACCCCCAGCCGGAGCCGTGAACGCCCGCTGCCACCGCTGGAAGTGCTCGTCAGCGCCGTCACCCCGTCACCGACCAGGAGCCGGTCATGAACTTCTGGCTCTGGCTGCGCTGGATCGCCTCCGTGCTGTTTCTGGTCATCGTGATCGGTCTGTGGTGGTTCGGCCCCGAGCTGCCCACCACGTCCAGCCCGGAAGGCCGTCCGGCCCCGGTGATCGTCAACTGAACCCTGTCTCTGGATCTGGAGCAAACCCATGCGTACCTGCACTGTCACCAAGACCGCCCTTGTCGCCCTGTTGAGTGCCGCCCACACGTTCGTCGGCGCGCAGGCAGCGGGCGTCGCGGACCCCCACAACGCCACGAACTCGGTGGGTACCTGCGAGCTGCGCATCGGCAGCGGGCCGGCCGGCAAGCTCTACGAACTGATGGTGCGCGACATCCAGGCGGTCTGCGGCGCCGAGGTGAACGTGTGCGCGGTGCCCAGCGTCGGCGGGCTGCCCAACCTGATGATGCTGTCGGCCAGTCAGGTGGAGCTGGGTCTGGTCCAGCTCGACACGTTGCAGCAGATGGCCAAGGGGGGTGACGAGCACATTGCCGCGCTCCAGGCTGTCATGCCGCTGCACACCAACCTGCTGCACATCCTGACGCTGCGCGGGGGCTCCCGCCTGCCATCCGACAAGCTGTCGGTCTTCAGCCAGAAGAAGGTGCTGCGCAAGTTCTCCGAACTCAAGGGGGCCAAGGTGGCGGTGGTCGGCTCGACGCAACTGCTGGGCCAGACGCTCAACAAGGCCATGAACCACGGCATGGAGCTGGTGATCGCCGAATCGGACGACAAGGCCATCGAGCTGCTGAACGCCAACCAGGTGCAGGCCATCTTCACCGATGGGGGATGGCCACTGCCGTCCATCAGCCGCCACAAGCACACCAGCGGCCTGATGCTGGCCGAGTTCGATGTGCCCATCCAGGCGCCTTTCGTGCCCATCAAGCGCAGCTACCAGGGCCTCGATGCCTACAACCTGACGTTCCTGGGCTCGCCCAATCTGCTGGTGACCCGGCCGTTCAAGCCTGGTGGCCAGATCGGGCGCCAGGTGGCCCGGCTGCAGAGTTGTCTGACCCGCCAGCTGGACACCTTGAAGGAGGGCCGCTTCCAGGCGGGCTGGAAGGACATCCTGGACACGAAGGCCACCCTGGGCGTGCCGCGCTTCGGTGGATGAGTCAGGTGGCGGGGCGTTCTCGCTTCTTCAGTTCGGCCAGATTGAGGATCTCGATCTCGATGGGCGTCAAGTCCAGTCGCTCGATGATCTGGTCGACCGCCACGCCCAGCCGGTGCAGATCGACCGCCTTGGGCACGGCGGCACGGTAGTGCCAGTCTGGCCAGCGGCGCACAGTCAGCTCGATGCACTCGTTCTGCAGCCGGTCGCCGCTGATGCTGAGCTTGCCGATGATGCTGCTGCGGTGGGTGTCCACCGTGCCGGGCGCCATGTTGCCGAGCATGCGCCCGATCTCGCTGCTCTTGAGACCGTAGGCCACCAGATGGCTGACCTGCAGCTCGCGTGGCGAGAGGTTCGGCTTGTGCTCGTGCGCGGACAGCGCCTTCCACAATTCGCCAGGAAAGTAGGCTGCCCCGCCGTGTATGGCCTCGATGGCCGCGGGGTAGTCTTCCACGCGCATCTTCGAGACAAAGCCGGCCGCCCCCGCCTCGAACACCCGTACCAGCGCATCGTCGTCATGGAAGAACGAAATCACCATGACCGGCAAATGCGGGCGGGTGGCCTTCAGTCGTGTCACCAGATCGAGTCCCGCATACTTGGCGTACGTGCGGGCCTGCGCGTTCTTGTACATCCGGAGATCGGTGATCACGACATCCGGCGCGTGCTGGTCGATCAGCCGCAGCGCATCGTCCGGGTACTCGGCCTCGGCGACGAAGACGAACCTCGGGTAGTTCGCCATGAATGACCGGAGCCCCCCGCGGACGAGGGGCTCGTCATCGACCAGCACGATGCGGATCGGGTCCAGTCTGTCAGCCATGGTGGCCGCCTGGTGACGCTTCGTCTGGATTGACCACCCCCTGCGAGAGGAACCGGCCACCCGCCCGCACGGCTGCGATGGCCAGCCCCACATCGTCGATAGGCGCACTTTTCAGGATGTAGCCCCGCGCACCGGCACGCATGGCATCGCGCACATATTCCGGGCTGTCGTGGAAGGTCCAGACGATCAGGCCCAGCGCCGGGTACCGCTGGGCCAGCGTGCGGATCAGCGCGACCCCCGGCATGCCTTTTGGCATCAATCCAGTGAGCACGACCTGCGGCTGCTCCAGCTCGACCATGGCCAGCGCTTCGGCCGCACTGCCGCAGTCGCCCACCACCGTGCAGCGGTTGGCCAGCACCACCTCCAGCAACTCGCGCTGGGCTGCGCGGGAGCTGTGGGGGTCCACGATCAACACGCGGGTGCGGACATCGGTTGTCATGCGGTCTCCTTTTCCAGCAGACCCGCCGCCGAAAAGTGGATGGTGATCTCTGTGCCGGATTCTCCAGGTAGCTGACTGGAGGCCATCACGAAATGGCCGCCTTGCTTCTGGATGCGTTCATGCATGTGCGTCAGGCCCAGTCCACCGCCAGGTTGCCGCTTGCACATGGAGATTGAAAACCCCAGCCCGTCATCGCGCAGCCGCAGGTCAAGACCTTCGACCGGTGACACCGACATCACGAGCCAGACCTGGCGTGCCTGGGCATGCTTCTCGATGTTGCGCAATGCCTCTTCGACCGTGCGGAACGTGGCCTCAGCCACCGGCATAGGCAACGCGATGCCTGTCCCGTCCACGCGGACCTGCGTGGCCACGCCACTGCGCTCGCTGAACTCCCGGACGGCCTCCTGCAGCGCGCTTGGCAGGCCGTCGGGCTGGTTCAGCAGGGTCGGGCGTAGCTTGTGCGATGTGTCGCGCACCTGGTTGATGGCCTGGTCCAGCAGCTGGTGGATCTCCGGCAACTTCTCGCTGGCCCGATCCTTCTGCGCCATGGCCGTCAGCAGCCGGCATTTCACGATGAACAGCGCGCTCATCGTGTCATCGTGCAAGGTCATGGCGATTTCCTGCCGTTGTGTCTCGCGCGCCGTTTCGAGCTTGCCCAGCAGGGCCTGAATCCGCTGACTGGCTTCCATCTGCTTGTGGACGTTCAAATAGGCCAGCCCAGCGAACACCCCCCCCACGGCCAGCAGCGCGATGATCCAGACCTTGTTCAGCGTGTCGTTGATGGCGCTGTGCGCGGTGGCACGGATCTGGTCGGAGGTCTTCTGCAGCGGCTCCAGGTACAGGCCCGTGCCGACCATCCAGCCCAGCTCCGGGATCACCGTGACATACCCCAGCTTGCGTTCGCTCTTGCCTGTGGACGGACGCGCCCAGTCGTACTTGACGAAGCCGCCGTCCTGGGGATTCTTCGCCTCTGCCAGCAGCCGCTCGATGATGGGGCCCAGCTGGGGCTCGGTTGCTGTGGTGATCAGCTTGCCCTCCAGCCCAGGCAGCCGGGGATGGACCACACTGCGACCGTCCAGCGTGTAGATGAAGATGTATGCGTCTTCCCCGGCGTCCATGCGGCGCACGAGATTGCGGGCGGCCATCGCCGAGAGATCCCCGGGATTGCTCGCCACCACATGCCGCACCGACTTGACGGTGACTTCCACGAAATGTTTCAGCTCATCCTTCAGGGCGTCCATCCAGATGGCCTCGGTCTTGACCACCTGGGTCTCCACCAGCGCCTGTGCCGAAGTGTCCACCACCCAGCGCATGGCCGCCACCGCCATCAGCAGCGGCACCAGTGCCGTGACCACGATCAGCAGGCTGAACTGCCACGGTGTGCGGGGCAATCCGATGTTCAAGGTCGGAAATTGTCTGCCGCTGTTGTCACGGCCGTCGCTGCTGTCGTGCTTGTCGTGCTTGTTGTTCTGGGACATCTCACCATTCCTCCATGATTTCCCTGGCCTGTCACGCAGCCCGGATCACCGGGTCTGCCGCGCCGCTTCCACCCCGCGGTTGGCCAGCGCATCCGCCTTTTCGTTGCCCGGATCCCCCGCATGCCCCTTGACCCACCGCCACTCGACCTTGTGCAACTGCGACAGCGCATCCATGCGCTGCCAGAGATCGGCGTTCTTCACGGGCTGCTTGGCCGCGGTCTTCCAGCCGCGGGCCTTCCAGCCGTGGATCCAGGTCGTGATGCCGTTCTTGACGTACTCGCTGTCGGTGTAGAGCACGATGTCGCAGGTGCGCTTCAGGCTCGCCAGCGCCTCGATCACCGCCGTCATCTCCATGCGGTTGTTGGTGGTGTCGCGCTCGCCGCCGAAGAGTTCCTTGGCATGGTCGCCGCTCTGCAGCCAGGCGCCCCAGCCACCCAGGCCAGGATTGCCCTTGCAGGCGCCGTCGGTGTAGATGGTGACTTGGGGTCGGGTCACGGTCAGCGGGGGCTTGGTGTCGGTCATGCAGTGCAGATCAGGAAGCGTCAGGGCGTGAATGCTGTTGCTGGGCCACGGCGGCGGGGGCCGTCTGGGTGCGGCGCTTGCGTTTCCAGGCCGGGCCGAGCAGCCGCATCGCCCGCACCCGCTTGACGGCCACGAGCAGGTACACCGACCCGAACACCGGCCACCACCGCTGGCCCGCTTCATCCCACCAGGCGCTGCGGTCCAGCCAGCCCTGCGAGGCGAAAGGCGGACGATAGCACCCGAACTGCCCCGATTCGATCTCGAAACCGAGCAGCCGCAGCCAGTCCCGCAGCCGCCGCCAGCCGATGAACTCGCCCGTCTCGGACATCACCGGGCTGGTCATGCCGATGCGCTGGCCAATGGTGTCGAGCTGGTGGCACAGCCCCCACAGGCTGGTCGGGTTGAAGCCCACGATGACGACCCGCCCCTCGGGCATCAGCACGCGCTCGACCTCGCGCAGGGTGTGGTGGGCGTCGGCCGTCATCTCCAGCGTGTGCGGCAGCACGACCAGGTCCAGGCTGTTGCCGGGGAATGGCAGCGCGTCATAGTCGGTCAGGACGCTGACGGGCAAGGCGCCCTCCCCGCCCACCAGTCCAGCGTCCAGCTCGCCATCGTTGAGCAGCCAGCGGTGGCTCATGCGGCTGCTGCGCAGGGCCTGCACCATCGGCCAGCCGACCTGCACGGCGTGGTAGCCGAAGATGTCCGCCACGACCCGGTCCAGCTGTTCCTGCTCCCACGCCAGGAGATAGCGGCCAGCCGGCGCCTTCAGCCAGGGGGCCATCTCTATAATCACCGAATCCTGCGCCATGAATCTCCTCGCCCTGCCCGCCTTCGACGACAACTACCTCTGGATGCTCCACAACGGCCGCGACGCCGTGGTGGTCGATCCCGGAGACGCAGCGCCTGTCGTGGCGGCACTGGACCGCGACGACCTGACCCTTGCAGGCATTCTAGTGACGCACAAGCATCCGGACCATGTCGCCGGCCTGCGCACCCTGCTGGCCCATCCGCGCGCCCGGTCTGCCCAGGTCTGGGGGCCGGGTGACGAGCCGATGCCGGTGCCCGTGACAGCGGTGCGCGACGGCGACCACATCGCCCTGCCCACGCTCGGCCTCGACATCACGGTGATGGCGGTTCCAGGGCACACGCTGGGTCACCTGGCGTACTGGACCGGGGCGGTGCTGTTCTGCGGGGACACGCTGTTCTCGGCGGGCTGCGGGCGGCTGTTCGAGGGCACGCCCTCCCAGATGCACGCCTCGCTGTCCCGTTTCGCTGCATTGTCAGACGACACGCAGGTCTGCTGCGCCCACGAATACACCTTGGCCAATCTGCGTTTCGCACGCGCAGTCGAGCCGCACAGCCTCGCCCTGGCGGCGCACGAGGCCGAGTGCCTGTCCCTGCGTGAACGCGGTCTGCCTACCCTGCCCTCGACCATCGGGCGGGAACGACAGATCAACCCCTACTTGCGTTGCGACCAGCCGGACGTGATCGCCTCGGCGGTCGCACGAGGCGCCGATGGCCGGGATCCGGTGTCGGTGTTCGCGACGATCCGACGATGGAAAGACCAGTTTCGATGACCCGATCCACCCGCCCGACGACTTTCGCCCTGTCCGCGCTGATGCTGGCCCTGACCGGCTGCGCCTCGCTGCCCGACAGCAGCCAGGACGATGTCAAGCCACCCCCGATGGTCACGACCGTCGGCGCCAAGGATCTGCCGCTGGCCGTGCGGGCGCCGGAGGGGCCGCTGTCGCCGGTGCCTGGCATCGAGGAGCCCGTGCGTGCCACCGCTCCCTCGGCCCGTCTGGCGCCATCGACCAACCCGGCGGCCGTGGCGGAAGATCCGCGCGAAGCCGTCGGCCCGGTGGAAGATCCCTACAGCGGGCAGACCATGGTGCTGGGCGACGCCGATGCGCGCAAGGATCTGTGGGGGCGTGTGCGTGGCGGTTTCGGCATGCCCACGCTCGACAGCGACCTCGTGCGCGACCACGAACGCTGGTACGCCAGCCGCCCGGACTACGTCAAGCGCATGACCGAACGCGGTTCGCGCTACCTCTTCCACGTCGTCGAGGAGCTGCAGCGCCGCAAGATGCCGACCGAGCTGGCGCTGCTGCCCTTCATCGAAAGCGCGTTCAACCCGCAGGCGATGTCCTCGGCGCGTGCTTCGGGCATGTGGCAGTTCATGCCGCTGACGGGCAAGGACTACGCGCTCAAGCAGAACCTGTTCCGCGACGACCGGCGCGACGTGCTGGCTTCGACCCGGGCGGCGCTCGATTATCTGGGCCGCCTGCACAAGATGTTCGGCGGGGACTGGCAGCTCGCGCTGGCCGCCTACAACTGGGGCGAAGGCAATGTGAAGCGGGCGATCGAGCGCAACCAGCGTGCCGGCCTGCCCACCGACTACCAAAGTCTGAACATGCCGGCCGAGACCCGGCATTACGTGCCCAAGTTCCAGGCGGTCAAGAACATCGTGATGGCGCCGCAGGACTTCGGTCTCAGCCTGCCCAAGCTGGAGAATCACCCCTACTTCGTCAGCGTGCCGATCCGCCGGGACATGGATGTGGCGGTGGCGGCCCGTCTGGCAGGGCTGGGTCTGGAAGAGTTCAAGGCCCTGAACCCGCAGATGAACAAGCCGGTCATCCTGGCCGCGGGCACGCCACAGGTGCTGCTGCCCTATGACAACGCTGACGGCTTCGTGCGCCGCCTGGCCGAGCACCGCGGCCCGCTGGCCAGCTGGACCGCCTGGACTGCACCCAGCACCCTGCGCCCGGCAGAAGCGGCGCGGTTGACCGGCATGGACGAAGACACCCTGCGCGAGATGAACCGCATCCCCCCCAGGATGCTCATCAAGGCGGGCTCGACGCTGCTGGTGCAGCGCAGCGAACACCGCGTCCAGGACGTGCCCGAGCACATCGCCGACAACGCCCACATGGCGCTGGCCCCGGATGTGCCGCCGCTGCGCAAGGTGGCGATCAAGGTGCGCAAGGGCGACACCGTGCTGGCGCTGGCCAAGCGTTACCGCGTGACGGCCGCCCAGATCGCCCAGTGGAACCGCATCGACGACGGCACGCGCTTCAAGAAGGCCCAGTCGCTGGTGATCTGGCAGCCGACCAAGGCGGCAGGGGCCACGGCGCGCGAGATGGCCTCGGCGGGCACGTCGTCCAGGCTCGCCGGTCGTCAGACGGCCAAGGCGGGTGGCAAGCTGTCCAGCCGCCAGCTGGCGCTGGCGTCGCGTGGTGGCGCGGTCAAGGGCACCAAGATCCGCCCGACCCGCCTGGCGCGCAAGTAAGGCGCTGGCTGCGAACCGACCGTCGCGGTGTTCAGCGGCGGTCGGAGAAGGCGTAGGCGATGGTGCCGAGATCGACGTATTCGAGTTCGCTGCCGATCGGCACGCCCCGCGCCAGCCGGGTGACCTTCACGCCACGCGGGCGCAGTGCTTCACCGATGACGTGGGCCGTGACCTCGCCCTCCGCCGTGAAGCCGGTCGCGATGATCAGCTCCTGCACCGGCCCGTCACCGACACGCTCCAGCAACTCGGGCAACCCGATGTCGTGGGCGCCGATGCCGTCCAGCGGGCTGAGCTTGCCCATCAGGACGAAGTACAGCCCCTTGTAGCTGCCCGTGCGCTCGATCGCGGCTTGATCGGCGGGGGTTTCGACCACGCACAGCGTGCGCTCGTCGCGCATCGGGTCGAGGCAGGTCTGGCATACCGGCTGCTCGGTGAAGGTGTGGCAGCGTTCGCAGTGCCGAATGCTGTGGACCGCGTGGTCCAGCGCATACGACAACTGCATCGCGGCATCCCGCTCGTGCTGGAGCAGGTGGTAGGCCATCCGCTGCGCCGACTTGACACCCACGCCGGGCAGCCGGCGCAGGGCCTCGACCAGCGTGGCCAGCGCGTCGTGCGGCGTCACGGACACGCCAGTCGCCTCAGAACGGGAATTTCATGCCACCCGGCATCGGCATCCCGGCGGTCAGCTTGCCCATCTTCTCGGCGCTGAGGGCCTCGGCGCGGCGGATGCCGTCGTTGAACGCGGCGGCCACCAGGTCTTCGAGCATGTCCTTGTCATCGGCCAGCAGGCTGGGGTCGATGGTGACGCGCTTGACATCGTGCTTGCAGGTCATGACGACCTTGACCAGACCGGCGCCCGAATGGCCTTCGACCTCGATGAGCGCCAGTTCGTCCTGCGCCTTCTTGAGGTTGTCCTGCATGGCCTGGGCTTGTTTCATCAGGCCGGCGAGCTGTCCTTTGAGCATGGGGTGTCCTTTCTGGGAGCGGTATTACGGAGAAAATGGTGGCGAGAAAATTCGGGCGCGATGCAATGGGACAAAGCTCAGGCCATCGGGCGGATCGAGCCGGGCACGATCCGCGCCGTCGGGTAGCGGACCAGCAGCTCGACCACCATCGGGTCGCCCGTGATGACCGCCTCGGCGTCGTTCTGGGCCTGGACGCGCCGGGCGCTGTCGCGGCGGGCGGCACTGTCGGTGATGGCTCCCGCGACGACTTCCAGCGTGACCGCATCGCCCAGCAGTTCGCCCAGCGCGGCCTGCAAGCGGTCACGGTGGCCTTGCTGGCGCAGCGATTCGCGCTCGACGCGCAGCACGACCCGCTTCGGTGTCGTCTGCTCGTCAAGCGCCAGACACTGTGCCTGCCACGCCAGTTCGCGCACGAGGCCGTTCAGGTTGCCCTGGGCGGTGAGGTCGGTGAACAGCGCGGTCCAGCGGGTGACGAGAGGGTCGTCCAGTGCGTCGGCTTCGGCCACTGGCGCGGATGCGGATACGGATGCGGCAGCTGGCATCGCCGCCCGCACCGGCAGCGGCGCTGGATCACCTTCGAGTGGAATGTCATCCCAGTCGGCGGGCGGGCCCGCTTCCCAGGGCGCGAGCGTCACGGGTTTGGCAGCGGCGGCTGGCGCAGGCGGCGGTGCAGGCACAGGGGCCGGCGGCACGACCGCCAGACGCGCACTGGCCGCCGCCGGGCGCAGCAGCTCACGCGACGACACAGCGGAACGTGGTGCGGCCTGCGGTGGCGCAGCGGGCCGCGGACTGGGCGCGGGTCGGGCGGCTGGCACGGCAGGCGCAGCGACCACCGCAGCCCCTCCTTGTGGCCGAAACGCCAGCAAGCGCAGCAGCACCATCATCAGCCCGCTGTATTCGTCCGGTGCCAACGCCAGTTCGGCCCGGCCGTGCAGCGCGATGCTGTAGAGCACCTGGGTCTCGTCCGGCCCCAGCAGCGGGGCGAGCGCCTGCACGGCCGGCGTATCGGGATCATTCGGATCGGCGGCATCCGGCACGGCCTGCACCAACGCCATCTGCTGCGCGAGCATCGCCAGCTCTTCCAGCGTCCCCGCCGCCGACAAGCCCAGCCCGCGCAGTTCGTCCACCGTGCGGACCAGCGCCACGCCATCGCTGGCGGCCACGGCTTCGATGATGCGCACGACATGGCCGCGGTCCACGGCGCCCAGCATCTGCCGCACCGCAGCTTCTTCCAGCGCACCACCGCCGAACGCGATGGCCTGGTCCGCCAGCGACAGCGCATCGCGCATCGAGCCACGCGCCGCCCGCGACAGCAGCCGCAGCGCGCCGATGTCCGCCGGCACCGACTCGGCCTGCAGCACCTGCTCCAGATGCGCCTGCACCGTCTGCGGCGCCATCGGGCGGAGATTGAACTGCAGACAGCGGCTCAGCACCGTGACCGGCACCTTCTGCGGATCGGTCGTCGCGAGCACGAATTTCAGGTACTCGGGCGGCTCCTCCAGCGTCTTGAGCATCGCGTTGAACGCGGTCATCGTCAGCATGTGGACTTCGTCGATCATGTAGACCTTGAAGCGCCCCACCACCGGCTTGTAGACCGCCTGGTCCAGCAGCTGGCTGATCTCGTCCACCCCTCGGTTCGAGGCGGCGTCGAGTTCCACGTAGTCCACGTAGCGGCCCGAGTCGATGTCGCGGCAGGCATTGCAGACACCGCAAGGCTCGGCCGTGATGCCGCCGGTGCCGTCCGGGCCGACACAGTTCAGGCTCTTGGCGAGGATGCGCGACACGGTGGTCTTGCCCACGCCGCGGGTGCCCGTGAACAGGTAGGCGTGGTGCAGGCGCTGGCGCACGAGGGCGTTGGTCAGGGCCTGCACGACGTGCTCCTGGCCCACCATTTCCGTGAAGCTGCGAGGCCGGTACTTGCGGGCGAGGACGAGATACGACATGGGGGCGGATTGTAGGCGGGCCGGGCTGGTCGATAATCCAGCCCCATGAATCAATCTGCACCGACCTCCGACCAGCCCACCGACCAGACCGGCACCCTCAGCTACGAGCAGGCCGGCGTCAACTACGACCTGATCGACCCGCTGAAAATCACCGCGCAGCGTGCCGCGGCGTCCACCGCCGTCCACCTCGCCGGCCACGGTTTCACCGAAGTCGCCGCGTCGCGCGGTGAATCGGCTTACGTGGTCGATGTGGGTCCGTTCTACCTCGCGTCCATCGTGGAGTGCCTGGGCACCAAGACGCTGGTGGCCGACGAGATGGCCAAGCTCACCGGCAAGAGCTACTACGACGGCATCGCGCAGGACACGATTGCCATGGCCATCAACGACCTGATCACCGTGGGCGCCACGCCGCTGGTGGTGCAAGCCTACTGGGCGGCTGGTGGGTCGGACTGGTTCGGCGATAGCCAGCGCGCGCAAGCCCTGGTTGCTGGCTGGAAGCGCGCCTGCGAGGTGTGCAGCGTGGCGTGGGGCGGCGGCGAGACCCCGGCGCTGGCGGGCATCGTCGAGGAAGGCCGCATCGACCTGGCGGCGTCCTGCACCGGCCTGATCAACCCGAAAGAGCGCCTGTCGGTCGGCGACAAGCTCGGCGCGGGCGACGCGATCATCCTGCTGGCCTCCAGCGGCATCCACGCCAACGGCCTGAGCCTGGCGCGCAAGCTGGTCGAGCGCCTGCCGAACGGCTACCTCACCGAAATCTCCCCCGGCGTCACCTACGGCGAGGCGCTGCTGGCGCCGACCGTGCTGTATTCGCCCGTCACCGAGGCGCTGTGGAAGGCGGGCATCACGCCGCACTACTGCGCCAACATCACCGGCCACGGCTGGCGCAAGCTGCTGCGGCATCCGAACGAGCTGACCTACCGCATCCACTCGGTACCACCTGTCACGCCGGTGCTGCGCTTCATCCAGGCGCAGGCGAAGCAGGACGACCGCGAGGCGTATTCGACGCTCAACATGGGCGCCGGCTTCGCGATCTTCGTCAAGGCCGAGGACGCCGAGCGCACGGTGGAGATCGCCCGCGCCCAGGGCATCGCGGCGTGGAATGCGGGGGTGGTCGAGGCCGGTCCGAAGCAGGTGCTGATCGAGCCGCTGGACATCGCCTTCACGAACGACGACCTGCAACTGCGCTGACCCGCGCGCAGCCCCTGTCGCATCTGCCGCCGCCATGATCGACTGGCTGCCCGACGACGACGACGGCCATGCGCCGTTTCCGCCCACCCGCCGCGCACTCGGCCCGGACAGCGACGCGCCTGGTCTGCTCTGTGCGGGCGGGCAGCTCAGCCAGCGGCGGCTGGAGCAGGCGTACCGGCACGGCATCTTTCCGTGGTATGGCGTGGGCGAGCCGATCCTGTGGTGGAGCACGGCGCCGCGCATGGTGCTGCAGACGGCCGACTTCAAGCTCCACCGCTCGCTGAAACAGGTGCTGCGGCGCTTCCTGGCGACACCCGGCTGCGAGATTCGCATGGACACCGCCTTCGGTGCCGTGATCGGCCACTGCGCCGGCGTGCAGCGCGAAGGGCAGCGCGGCACCTGGATCGTCCCGGAGCTGATGCAGGCGTACCAGCAATGGCACCAGGCGGGCGGCGTCCACTCCGTCGAGACCTGGGTGGACGGGCGGCTGGTCGGCGGCCTGTACGGCGTGGGCATCGGGCGGATGTTCTACGGCGAATCGATGTTCGCCTTGCAGACCGATGCGTCCAAGATCGCGCTGGCCGCCCTGGTGGCGTTCTGCCGGCGCGAAGGCATCGACTGGATCGACTGTCAGCAGCAGACGCGGCACCTGGCTTCGCTGGGCGCGGCGCCAGTCGAGCGGGCCGCGTTCGAGGCGCACATTGCCCGCGCCACCGCCCTGCCACCGCCGGCGCACTGGTCCTATGATGTGGCGTCGTGGCAGCAGTTGCCGCTGAACCCCACCGCCGACCCCGCGTGACACATCCCCAGGATCTCCCGCTCGCCGAACTCCAGTTCTACGCCACGGCGCCGTATGCCTGCAGCTACCTCGACGGGCGCATGGCGCGGTCGCAGGTCGCCACGCCGTCGCACCTGATCAACGCGGACACCTACTCCGGGCTGGTCGCCGCCGGTTTTCGGCGTAGCGGGCTGTTCACCTACCGCCCGTATTGCGATGGCTGCCAGGCCTGCCTGCCACTGCGGGTGCCGGTTGGCGAGTTCAAACCCAACCGCAGCCAGCGCCGTGCGTGGCGAGACCACCAGGATCTGCAGATCAGCGTGACCCGGCTGCGCTTTGTGCCGGAGCATTACGCGCTCTACCTCAAGTACCAGACCACCCGGCACAGCGGCGGTGGCATGGACCAGGACTCGGTGGACCAGTACACCCAGTTCCTGCTGCAGAGCCGGGTGAATTCGCGGCTGGTCGAGTTCCGCAGCCCCGCAGCCCCGGACGGGACACCAGGTACCCTGAAGATGGTGTCCATCCTCGACGTGCTCAACGACGGGCTGTCCGCGGTCTACACCTTCTACGAGCCGGACGACGCGGCCAGCTATGGCACCTTCAACGTGCTGTGGCAGATCGAGCAGGCACGGGCGCTGCACTTGCCGTTCGCCTACCTCGGCTACTGGATCGAGCACAGCCCCAAGATGCGCTACAAGGCGCAGTTCCAGCCGAGCGAGGTGCTGGTGGCGGGGCAGTGGCGCCGCACCAGCGAGCAGCCTACACTCGTGACATGAGCGACATGATCGACATGAACGCCTCCCTGCTCTGGTGGATCGCCGCGGGTGTCGTGCTCGGCGCCGAGCTGCTGACGGGGACGGTGTACCTGATGCTGCTGTCCCTGGGCATGGCGGCGGCGGGTGTGGCGGCCCATCTCGGGGCGCCACTGTCGGCACAGCTGCTGACCTGTGCCACGGTCGGTGGGGTGGCCATGCTGCTGTGGCGGTGGCGCAGCCGCAGCACCGCAACGGCTGCAGGTCCATCCGCCGGACTCGATCTGGACATCGGCCAGCGCGTGCAGGTCACGCACTGGAGCCCGGACCACCAGACCAGCGTTCACTACCGCGGTGCGCCCTGGCAGGCCCGCTGGCAAGGCAGCATGGGCGCACCACCACCCGGCCCCGGAGAGTTCACCATCCTGGCGATCGAAGGTACCCGGCTCGTGCTGGGCAACACCGCGACGCCACATCCGCCCGCCTGATCCCATCAGGACACAAGGAGTCTCCACATGGACATGTTCGCGCTGGTCGTTCTGGTCGTGGCGATCCTCTTCGTCGCCCGATCGCTCAAGGTCGTGCCGCAGCAGAACGCCTGGGTGATCGAGCGCCTCGGCAAGTTCCACGGCACCCTGTCGCCGGGCCTGAATTTCCTGATCCCCTTCGTGGACCGGGTGGCTTACCGGCATTCGCTCAAGGAAATCCCGCTCGATGTGCCGAGCCAGGTCTGCATCACGCGCGACAACACGCAGCTCAAGGTGGACGGCATCCTCTACTTCCAGGTGACGGACCCCATGCGCGCCAGCTACGGCTCGTCCGACTACGTGAGCGCCATCACCCAGCTCTCGCAGACGACGCTGCGTTCGGTGATCGGCAAGATGGAGCTGGACCGCACCTTCGAGGAGCGCGAGATCATCAACGCTTCGGTGGTGGCCTCGCTGGACGAGGCGGCGCTGAACTGGGGCGTCAAGGTGCTGCGCTACGAGATCAAGGATCTGACGCCGCCGAACGAGATCCTGCACGCCATGCAGCAGCAGATCACCGCCGAGCGGGAAAAGCGCGCCCTGATCGCCGCCTCCGAGGGCCGCAAGCAGGAGCAGATCAACATCGCCAATGGCCAGCGCGAGTCCTTCATCGCCCGCTCCGAGGGCGAGAAGCAGGCCGAGATCAACAAGGCCAACGGGGAAGCCGCCGCGATCACCGCCGTGGCCGACGCGACAGCCGACGCCATCCGCAAGATCGCCAGCGCCATCCAGCAGCCCGGCGGCGCCGAAGCGGTGCAGCTGAAGGTCGCGGAAAAGGCGGTCGATGCCTACGCCCAGCTCGCGCAGAAGAACAACACGATGATCGTGCCCGGCAACATGAGCGAAGTGGCCGGGCTGATCGGCACCGCGATGGCCCTGATGCGCAAGCCCGCGGCAGGCACTGCCGCCGCCGATCAGTCGTCGTCCTGAGCGTCCAGTCCGGGGAACAGCACGTCCGTGTAGCCGAAGCGGCTGAAATCGCGGATGCGCATCGGGTAGAGCTTGCCGACGAGGTGGTCGCATTCATGCTGCACCACACGGGCGTGGAAGCCGCTGGCCTCGCGGTCGATGGGCTGGCCGCTGGCGTCCCAGCCGGTGTAGCGGATGCGCGACCAGCGCGGCACGACACCCCGCAGCCCCGGCACCGACAGACAACCCTCCCAGCCCTCTTCCTCCTCCTCCGACAGCGGCGTGATGGTGGGGTTGACCAGCACGGTGCGGGGGACCGGTGGTGCGTCCGGATAGCGCAGGTTGCGGCCAAAGCCAAAGATCACCACGGCCAGGTCCACGCCGATCTGTGGTGCGGCCAGTCCCGCGCCTTGCACCGCCTCCATGGTCTCGAACAGATCCGCGACCAACGTGTGCAGGACGGGGGTGTCGAAGGTCTCGACGGGCTGGGCCACCCGCCACAACCGGGGGTCGCCCATTTTCAGAATCTCGCGCTGCGTCATGTCGTGGCACCTGTTTCCATGCCCATTCGGGCTTGGCGCACACGATAGCGCAGTCAGATGCTGCCAGTCGTCCTCGCCGAATGTGAGAATATTGGCGTTTTTCAAGGGAGACCACCGTTGATCGACCGCTGGATACACCGCCGGGCCGTGCTGGCGTGGCTGCTGCTGCCGTGGCTGGCCTGGCTGCTGCTGGGAGTGGGGTTGGCGGCGGTCGACTGGCTGCTGGGCGATGCGGTGCTGCTGCAGGACTGGAGATTGCGCACGCGGTCGGACTGGCTCTGGCCGGGCCTGTCCGATCTGGGTGTGCTGCTGGCGGGTCTGTATGCGGTCGGGACCGTGGCCTGGCTGTCCGGCGTGCTGGTGGGCGGCCGGGCGGCGCGGCGGACTTGCGTGCTGCTGGGTCTGCTCTGCGGCGCCGGGGCGCTGGCGCTGGCGGACTGGGCAGGCGTGGCCTGGCACCAGCCGACGGCACTCGTGCTCGGTGCCGTGGCGCTGGTCACGGGCGGCCTCTACGCGGCACTCACCCACCGCCCGCGCCCGAGGGTGTTGCGCCGCCGCCCCGTGCCGCCGCTGGCCCAGACCGTCCTGCCGCCGCCGCCGCCGCGACCTCCCGCCGTCCGTCCCGCCGGCCCCGCCACCACCGTGATGCGCCACGACGCCCCCACCACCCAACCCGCCGATGACTGAACCCGTCTCCTCTGGCCCCCGTCGGCATTGGCTGTGGTGCGGCGCATGGCTGGCCGCGGTGTCGATGGCCTCCCCCGCGCTGTCCGCCAGCAGCGCCTGGCTGATCGCCGGGGAAGCCGATCCCCGTACTCCCGCCAGTCGCCCGGAGACCACGGCGCTCTGGGTCGCCGACATCCTGCGCAGCACGCCCGCGGCGGGCAATCTGCAGACCATTGCCGCCGATCCTGTGCCTGTGCCAGGAGAAGTGACGTCCATTCCACGTCCGCCGGTCGCCGACCACACGCTCCCGCTGCAACCTCTGGCCCGCGTATTCGGGCAGCAGGGCTACAACGCCGTCATGTCGCGCCGCCCGCGGGTGGGTGCCTCCGCGGCAGGAGCCCGTGCCGACACGCTGGCGGCCACGCTCGACAAGGCCTTCCGGTCTCTGGCACCCACTGACCGGGGGCTGCTGTTCTACACGGGGACCATCCGCCTCCATCCCGAGGACGCCGCTGCCAGCGCGCTGCAGCTGTGGGACAACACGGCCCTGACGGTGCGCGAACTGGAGCGCCTCAGCCGCCGCGCACCCGCCAGCGCGCCGCTGCGCTTTGTGGTCACGCAGTGTCACGCGGGCGCCTTCCAGCGGCTGGTGCGGCCCGAGGCACGGGACGTGTCGACACTGGGTCCGTCCAACAGCTGCGTGTTCACGGCCGAGCCGGTCGACCACCTCGGCGGCGCCTGCGACAGCCCCCGCGCCACGCCGACCTTGTCCGACGACATCCAGCCCTATGCCAGCCACTTCTTTGCCGCATTGGCTGGCCGCAGTCGCACTGGCATCCCACTGCGCCGCTCACCCGATCTGGACGGCGATCGCAGCGTGACGCTGCACGAGGCGCACCTGCACGCCGTCATCGAAGGCGACAGCGCCGACCTGCCCCGTGCCTCGTCCGAAACGTATCTGGAACGCTGGCAGCCGCTGTGGCTGCGCTATCTGGACACCAGCAGCGAGCCGGACAACCTGTACGGCCGGGTCGCCATGGCGCTGGCGGAGCGGCTGCGGCTGCCGTTGCGCGGTCAACCGCTGCTCGATGCACTGGGGATACGCCAGCAGGAGATGACCACCCGGCTGCAGCGGCTGGCCGAGGAATCGCAGCGGCTGGACGGCGACATCGAGCGCCTGCAAACCACCCTGCGTCGCGCATTGGCCCAACGCTGGCCTGCTGCGGCGCATCCGCACACCGTCGCCTATGCGCGGTTTCTGGCGCACGATGTCGGTGCGGCGCAGGCATTCCTGGTCGCGCAGACCGCCACCTACCCTACGCTGGTGGCCCGCCAGGAGCGCCAGGCCCAGATTGCCCGCGACCAGCAGGCGCTGGACCGCCAGCTCACCCAGTTCGACAAGCTCCTGCGCATGCGCCAACTGGCACGGCTGCAGCACCAGTTCGCGCGCCATGCCAGCACCGCCGCCCGCCAGGAATTCGACCGGCTGACACGCTGCGAACAGACCCGGCCCTGAGCCGCAGCCGCCTCGCTGGGTGTCAGACGATGCCGGACTCCGGCGCCGCCAGTACATGGCGATACCGCTTCATCGGGCCGGTGTCGGCGTAGCCCATCCAGCGGGCCACATCCGCTTCCGACTGGCCGTTGAGCAACTGCCGCACCGCGAAGGTGTGCCGCAACCGGAACGGTGCCCCGCCCTCGATGCCTGCCGCCTCCATCACGCCCACGGCGGCCCGGTGGCAGGCAGGGTGTGACCACGGCTTGCCGGCGGTCGTCGAGACGAACACCCAGGCCGACTGCGCCATGGCCTCGGACTGCGCGGCCCGGACGTGCAGCCAGAACCGCAACTGACGCGCTGCCCATGGTGCGATGGGCACCTGGTGTGCGGCGGAGCTGCCGTCCGCCGCCACCGACAACCGCCAGGGCACACCGGGCTCCATGCCGCCTTCGATCGTCACATCCACCAGCGTCAGCATCCGTACCTGCCCCGGTGCCAGTCCGGCTCCCAGCATCAGCGCCACGGCCGTGCGGTCGCGGATCGTCTTCCAGGTGGCGCTGCGGGACACGTCCACGGCGGTGATCTCGGTGCAGTGCGCCAGCAAGGCTTCGGACTGCGCCTGGGTGAGTGCATCCGGCACAGGCGTGAGCGCGGCAGCATTGGCGTAGCGGTACGGGGCTTCCTGCATGAGCAGCGCAGCGGCCTCGACCGGCTCTTGCTGCTGCGCTTCGCGGGCGTGGTTGAGCACGCGGTCGATGAGCTGCAGGAGTCTCCAGGCGTAGCGCGGTGTCAGCTCGGTCTGGGGGCGGCCGGTGCGGGTCTGGCGCTGGGGGCGGATGGCGGCGAATGCGAGGAAATCGACGAGATCTGTCCGGTTCAGTCCTGCGCGTGGATCGAGATGGACGTGCCGCACGCCCTGCGCTTTGTCCAGAGGTGCGCAGTAGGCGACGAAGGCTTGCCACATGTCCGCGTAGATCTGCGCCGACTCCTCGCGCAGCGCGCCCTGCTGCCCCGAAGCGCCACGTCCCGGCGCAGACGCCAGCCAGGCGGTGAACTGGTCGTGCAGGGCTGTCGCCAAGGTGTCCCCATCCTCAGGGGCAAACAGTGGCAGGGAATCGGATGCGGGCGTGCTGCATTGGACGGGCTGGAGCTTGGATTTCGGCATGGAATTGATACTAACGAAAACATCATCTTTCTCCAAGACAAGACGTACTTGTTGTGTTCTCCTCCATCTGCAATAGCTTTGCCGTTAGTAGCTTAACTGGGTGCTGGTGCATCTATCCGTCACCTGTGCCGATTGCGGTGAAAATCCTCTCCTGCCCGCTCCCACGATGCCCCACTGGACCACGCCCCGATGAACACCACCCCTGCGCCCGCCGACCTGAGCCTGTGCGTCGAGCAAGCCCTCTCCGAGGATATCGGCCACGGCGATGTCACCTCTGTGCTGCTGCCCCGTGGACACACGGTGAGCGCGCGCGTGACCACCCGTGAGGCAGCGGTGCTGTGCGGACAGCCCTGGTTCAACGCCGTGTTCCAGATGATCGACCCGACGGTGTCCGTGACCTGGGCCGCCCCCGAAGGCAGCCGGGTGCAGCCGGATGAGCTGCTCTGCACGGTGACAGGCTGCCCGCGCGCCCTGCTCACGGGCGAGCGCACGGCGCTGAACTTCCTGCAGACCCTCAGCGGCACCGCCACCTCGGTGCGCCGCTACGTGGATGCCGTGGCCGGCACCGGTGCCCGCATCGTCGACACGCGCCAGACACTGCCCGGCTTGCGCAGCGCACAGAAGTACGCCGTGCTGGTCGGCGGCGGACTGAACCACCGGCTGGGCCTCTACGATGGTTTCCTGATCGAGGATGTCCACAGTGCGGCGGCCGGCGGCCTGCGCGAAGCGATCCACCACGCCCGGGCCACAGGGTTGAACGTGCCGATCATGGCCGAGATCCGCACCCGGGAAGACACCCGCATTGCCCTGGACGAGGACATCGACCTGCTGTTGGTGGAGAGCCTGCCACTGGAGCTGGTGAAGACGGTGGCGCGCATGGTGCATGAGCACCGCGACTGCGGCGGGCGCACGCTGGTCGAGTACTCGGGCGGTGCGTCGCTGGAGACGGTGCGCACGCTGGCGGACACTGGCGTGGACCGCGTCGCCGTGGGCTCGATCACCAAGCACCTGCGCGCGGTGGACATCACGATGAAGATCGTGAAGTCCTGAACCATCACCCCCGCAGCAGGTGCCCGAGCTTGTCCCGCTTGGTGCCGAGGTAGACGGCGTTCTCGGGGTTGGCGTCGATCTCGTGCGGCTCGCGCTGCACGATGGCGATGCCTTGGGCTTGCAAGGCCAGCAGCTTGAGCGGGTTGTTGCTCATCAGGCAGACCGAGCGCACGCCCATGTCCCGCAGGATCGCCGCCGCCGCCTCGAACCGGCGGCTGTCGGCAGGGTGGCCCAGCGCGAGATTGGCTTCCACGGTGTCCATCCCCTGGTCCTGCAGGTTGTAGGCGCGCAGCTTCTGCTCGATGCCGATGCCCCGCCCTTCATGGCCCCGCATGTAGATCACCATGCCACGCCCGGCCTGGGCGATGCGCTGCAAGGCGAGCTGCAGTTGCGGGCCGCAGTCGCAGCGCAGCGAGCCGAAGATGTCGCCCGTCAGGCACTCGGAATGGACCCGCACCAGCAGCTCCTCGCCAGCCACGTCGCCGCAGTGCAGCGCGAGGTGCTCGATGCCGGTGGAGCGGTCGAAATACGCGGTGAGGGTGAATGCGCCGTGGGGTGTGGGCAGGCGGGCGCTGGTGCCCTTGTCGATGTCAGTCATCCCGCGATTGTCACCCGCCACGGCACGTTCACGCCTGCAGCACGCCGCGCCGCACCTGGTCCCGCTCCAGCGACTCGAACAGCGCCTTGAAGTTGCCCTCGCCGAAACCGTCGTCGCCACTGCGCTGGATGAACTCGAAGAACACCGGCCCGAGCAGCGTGCGCGAGAAGATCTGCAGCAGCAGCCGGGGCCGTCCGCCTTCGGTCGAGCCGTCCACCAGGATGCCGCGGGTCTGCAGCTCCGCCACGGGCTGGCCGTGGCCGGGCAGGCGCTCGTCCAGCATCTCGTAGTACACCGCGTTCGGCGCCGTCATCAGCGGCACGCCGGCCAGCGCCAGCCGGTCCACGGTGTCGACCAGGTTGTCGGTCAGCAGTGCGACGTGCTGGATGCCTTCGCCGTTGAACTGCATCAGGAACTCCTCGATCTGGCCTGCGCCACGCGAGGATTCCTCGTTCAGCGGGATGCGGATCTTGCCGTCCGGCGCGGTCATCGCCTTGCTGGTGAGGCCCGTGTATTCGCCCTGGATATCGAAGTAGCGGATCTCGCGGAAGTTGAAGAGCTTTTCGTAGAACCCCGCCCAGAACGCCATCCGACCGCGGTAGACGTTGTGCGTCAGGTGGTCGATCAGCTTCAGCCCGTGGCCTTGCGGACGGCGCGGCACCCCGTCGAGGAACTCGAAGTCGATGTCATAGATCGACTTGCCATCCTCGAAGCGGTCGATCAGGTAGAGCGGCGCGCCCCCGATGCCCTTGATCGCGGGCAGGCGCAGCTCCATCGGCCCCGTGGGGATCTCGATCGGCTGCGCACCCAATTCCAGTGCGCGGGCATACGCCTTGTGCGAGTCCTTGACGCGGAACGCCAGCCCGCAGGCGGACGGGCCGTGCTCCGCCGCGAAATAGCCCGCCGTGCTGCGCGGCTCGCGGTTGACGATGAAGTTGATCTCGCCCTGGCGGTACAGCACCACGTCCTTCGAGCGGTGGCGGGCGACAAGCGAGAAGCCCATCAGCGCGAACAGCGGCTCCAGCACGTTGGGGGTGGGCGAGGCGAACTCGACGAACTCGAAGCCCATGAGGCCCATCGGGTTGTCGAACAGGTCGGGGTGCATGGAAAACCTCCTGCGTCTATGCCGACCTGGCCGCCCGCGCGACCGTTCTCTTGGCGATCTCGAGCTTGGCGATGGCGTTGCGGTGGACCTCGTCCGGGCCATCGACCAGCCGCACGGTGCGCTGGTGGGCGTACATCTCCGCCAGCCAGGTGTCCTGGCTCACGCCCGCCGCGCCGTAGGCCTGGATCGCCCAGTCCACCACCTTGCACGACACATTGGGCGCGACGACCTTGATCATCGCGATCTCCTGCCTGGCGTGCTTGTTGCCCACGGTGTCCATCTTGTAGGCGGCGTTCATCGTCAGCATGCGCGCCTGGTCGATCATGCAGCGCGACTCGGCGATGCGCTCATGCCAGATCGACTGCGCCGACAGCGGCTTGCCGAACGCGACGCGGGTGCTCAGGCGATCGACCATCATCTCCAGCGCCCGCTCGGCCGCACCGATGGAGCGCATGCAGTGGTGGATGCGACCCGGGCCAAGCCGACCCTGCGCGATCTCGAAGCCACGCCCTTCGCCCAGCAGGATGTTGTCCACCGGCACGCGCACGTTCTCCAGCAGCACCTCCATGTGCCCATGCGGCGCGTCGTCGTAGCCGAACACGCTCAGCGGGCGCAGCACCGTGACACCCGGCGTGTCGCGTGGCACCAGCACCATGGACTGCTGCGCGTGGCGGGGTGCGTCGAAGTCGGTCTTGCCCATGACGATGAAGATGGCGCAATTCGGGTGGCCCGCGCCGGACGAGAACCACTTGCGCCCGTTGATCACGTACTCGTCGCCATCGCGCCGGATCGAGCACTCGATGTTCGTCGCATCCGACGACGCCACCGCCGGCTCGGTCATCAGGAAGGCAGAGCGGATCTGACCGTCCAGCAGCGGCTCCAGCCAGCGTTCCTTGTGGGCGGCAGTGCCGTAGCGTTCGATGGTTTCCATGTTGCCGGTGTCGGGGGCCGAGCAGTTGAACACCTCGCCCGACCACACCACGCGGCCCATGATCTCGCACAGTGGCGCGTAGTCCAGGTTCGACACGCCGCCTTCGCCCTTGTACGGATGCGGCAGGAACAGGTTCCACAGGCCGGCAGCACGCGCGATCGGCTTCAGCTCCTCCACCAGCGGCACGACCTGCCACGGGTTGCCCACCGCCCGCAGCGCGTGCATCTCGGCCTCGTAGCGCGCTTCGTTCGGGGTGATGTGCTCGTCGAAGAACGCCTGCAGGCGGTCGACGAGGTCTTGGCTCTTGGGGGAGAGTTCCCGGTTCATGCTCTGGCTCCTGCGGATCTGCGGTGGGATGCTGTTGATTGAAGCACCGCCACCGCACACCCGGGGTCGCCTAGGTGACCAGATCCAGCTCCGGATAACGGCGGAACAAGCCTTGTTCGCTGAACGGAATGCGCCGCTCGCTCGCCAGATAGGCTGCCACGCGCGGCACCTGCGCCACCCGATCGTGCAGGTCCACGATCAGCGGGGTGCGGGACAGGGCGCTGGCGGCCGCCTTCGGGAAGGCGTAGCGCAGCCCCTCGATCAGCTGGAACAGCGACAGGTCAGCGTAGCTCATCTTGCCGCCCACCAGAAAGCGCGTGCCAGCCGGGTTGCGGGCGACGATCTGCTCGAACCACTGCAGGTACTTGGGCATGCGCGTGGTGCAGAACGCCTGGGCGCGGCGCAGTGCCTCGGGCTTCTGGTCCTCGTAGTACAGGCCGGGGTCGATCGGATGGTGCGTGTCGTGCGCTTCACTGACCATGTCGGCCAGGGTGAGCTGGATCTGCTGCGTCCAGACCCGCGACTGCTCGCTGCGCCCGACCAGTTTCCACTCCAGCGCCAGGTAGTGCAGGATCACCGCGGTCTGCCCGATCACGACGCTGCCGTCTTTCAGGAACGGCGGCGCGAACGGCGGCTGGACGGCCTTGGTGTCCTGCAGGTTGCGCAGCATCGCCGGCAGACCCTGCCCCGCCGCCTCGTCGCCACGGGCCACGTCGGTGTACGGCGCACCCGCCGCCTCCAGCGCCAACCGCACGAATTCGCCTCGACCCTGAAGGGTCGGCCAGTAATGAAGTTCATATGCCATGGGCAGACTGTAGCGTTCAACGTCTTGCATTCCGGCACCCTGCCCTCAAATCGGCACTTCTCACCCACCCAACCCACCAAAGGAGCATTCCACATGGGCCTGTTCGACATGTTCAAGAGCGACACCGGCGACAAGATGACGCCCCACCTCGCGTTCACCACCGCACTGATCTACATGATGTCGGCGGATGGCGAGATGGACAGCGAGGAAGTCGGCCACCTGCTGTCCGTGCTGGGCGGTCAGGACGATGGCAAGGGCACCATCGGCGTTGGCGCACAGAACCAGGCGCTGCTGGACTCGGCGATGAAGTACCGCCGCAAGAACTCGATCGACACCTTCCTGACCGAAGCCGCCCCGCTGCTGACCGACGCCCAGAAGATGTGCATCATGGTCAACCTGATCGACTCGTCGCTCGCCGATGGCCAGCCCGAGCGCGAAGAGCAGGAGATGTTCGCCAAGTTCCTGAAGGCGTTCGGCATCACCGAAGAGCGGTTCCGCCCCTTCTTCGAGGTGATCATGCTCAAGGCAGACCGCACGGTGTTCACCAACCAGAGCCACCCGAAGAACCAGCCGGGGCATCAGGTCAAGCTGTCGCTGAACTGAGCTTCGGCACTTGATCCGGCGGAGTCGCCGGTCCGAACGCCCCCGACTGCGTGAACACAGTGGGGGCGTTGTCACATGGCGAATCAGAACGACGCTTGGCAAGATTTCAATCGTTCCAGCCCACCCAGTGCGCTCAGTTGCGCAGCACCCAGCGACTGGATCTGCGCTACCCAGGCATCGGCATCCAGCACAGCTTGGGTCGACTGCCCAGGAAACACGACTGTCACCGTTCGGTCTTCGATCCGGCGCTTGGCGCGCATCACCCCATTTTTCTGGAGCATCGGATCGTTCCCCAACTCCATGTGGAGCTTGATGGAGCCTTCGCCAAGGCCGCCTTGGTCACCATGGACAGCAAACGCCACGGCACCTGTGGCCGGACGGTAGACGATGGCAAGGTCTGCTGGGCGAATGCCGTATTTCTTGACCACTGAGGACGGTATCACCACGTAGGGGATGCGGTTGGAATCTATATAGCGCCGCTGGGTTCCTGCGGGAGCTTCTGGAATCACGACGGAAGTCGTCGATATGTACCCTTGGCCCGGAAACGGGTCACCGTCCTGCTGTATCAACGGGCGTTTGTTCTTGTCCACCGCAAAACCAAATACGGCGACTTGCCTGAAATTACCCGTCGTCTGGGCCGCTTTCCATGCAGCGTTGCACTTGGATTGCCAGTTCGCCTTGTCATTTGTTGGCGTCACCCACTTTCCCTCTTCAATGGCCACGACACCGTCGCAGGTGTAGGACAACCCCATGCCATCGACCCGGTAGGCATTGGGTGCGCCGTCCGCGTCAACGTTCAGGCGCGCACTGGAAAATGCGACGGCTGTGCCAAGTCTGACGATGCCAAGTGCATCTTTCGGCCCGGCGCAATCCTGCGCCACGGCAGCACAAGACATCACCATGCCACCCACCGTCCATGCAGCCCAATGCTGTCGAGCCATGTCATGCCCCCTTGATTGCAGTCATTCAAGAAGGTCAACCTTAATTCAATGGCAACCAGGACACATCCGCAAGCTTGTGGATGACCTGCATCCCACGGGCATGTAGCACTCAGTGGCCACGCCATCCCAACCGCCCCGACACTACCCTCCCCCGCTCTTTCAACACCCGCACCACCGCAGACTCCCCTTGCGCCTCCAGCGTCGCCCCCGGCCCGATCGCGGTCAGCGCCAGCACCATCTGCCCGAAGCCGTCGAACACCGGCGCCGCCACCGCGCTGACCCCCCGCACCGAGCCATCGACCGCGCCGCTCCAGCCCTGGGCGCGCACGCGGTCCAGCTGCGGTGCCAGATCGGCCAGCGTGCGCCCGGCCCCTTGCGCCTTCAGCAGCGCCTCGACCTCCACCGCTGGCCGGTACGCCGCGAACAGCAGGCCGGACGCCGTGCCATCGACCGACACCACCGTGCCATGCCGCATGTTGACGTGGACCGCCTGCGGCCCCTCCTCCAGCCGCACGATGGTCGGCCCGCGGTTGCCCCACACGGCGATCGCCACCGTGTGCCCCACCTCGCGTGCCAGCGCAGGCAACTCCGCGGACGCGAGCCGCACCGGATCGACCTGCTGCAGCGCGATCAGCCCCAGCTGCAGCGCCAGCGGCCCCAGCCCGTAGCGGCCGGTTTCCACGTCTTGCTCAACCAGCCCGACCACGCCGAAGCTGACCAGATACGGGTGCGCCTTCGCGGGCGTCATGTCGGCTTCTCGGGCCAGGTCTTTCAGCGCCAGCGGGCGGCCGGCGTGGGCAAGCGCGTGCAGCAACTGGCCGCCGACCTCGATGCTCTGGATGCCCCGTGAGCTGCGGGTGCCGGTGTCTTCGGTCATGGTCAGGGTTTTCACTAATACAAATGCGTTAGACAATAACAAACGAGCTGACTAAGATCAAGCATCGTTCGGATTAGACGAACACGTTCGACAGAAACAAACCTCGGAAGCCTCCCCATGACGCAGACCAAGACCTTCGCCTCCGCCGCCGACCTGGAAGAAAAGAAGGTCAGCTTTGACAAGCTCTCGGACCACGCCTATGCGTACACCGCCGAGGGCGACCCGAACACCGGCATCATCATCGGCGACGACGCGGTGATGGTCATCGACACACAGGCCACGCCGGTGATGGCCCAGGACGTGATCCGCCGCATCCGCGAAGTGACGGACAAGCCGATCAAGTACGTGCTGCTGAGCCATTACCACGCGGTGCGCGTGCTGGGCGCGACGGCGTATGAGCCCGAGCAGATCATCGCCAGCCAGGACACTTACGACCTGATCGTCGAGCGCGGCGAGTTCGACAAGGCCAGCGAGATCGGCCGCTTCCCCCGGCTGTTCCAGAACGTCGAGTCGGTGCCGCCGGGCCTGACGTGGCCGACGATCACCTTCACGGGGAAGATGACGGTCTGGCTGGGTTCGGTCGAAGTGCAGATCCTGCAACTGGGCCGCGGCCACACCAAGGGTGACACGGTGGCGTGGCTGCCGAAGGAGAAGATCCTGTTCTCGGGCGATCTGGTGGAGTTCGACGCCACGCCGTATGCGGGCGACGCCTACTTCCAGGACTGGCCGCAGACGCTGGACAACATCGCGGCGCTGCAACCCGAGAAACTGGTGCCCGGCCGTGGTGCCGCGCTGCAGACGCCGGAGCAGGTGCAGGCGGGTCTGGCCGGCACGCGGGCGTTCGTGAGCGAGCTGTACGCCAGCGTCAAGGCCGGTGCTGCCGAGGGCCGCGACCTGCGCAAGGTCTACGAAGAAACCTTCGCCACGCTGAAGCCGAAGTTCGGCCACTGGGTGATCTTCAACCACTGCATGCCCTTCGACGTGACCCGCGCCTATGACGAGGCGACCGGCCACCGCGACCCGCGCATCTGGACCGCCGAGCGCGATGTCGCCATGTGGCAGGCGCTCGAAGGCTGATTCCCGCTGTCCCACTGCGCAGGAGACCCCCCATGAGCATCACCCACGGCGTTCACCACGTCGCCTACCGCTGCAAGGACGCCAAGCAGACCGTCGAGTGGTACCGCGATCACCTCGGCATGGACTTCGTGCTGGCCATCGCCGAGAACGAGGTGCCGTCCACCAAGGCGCCGGACCCGTACATGCACGTCTTCCTCGACGCGGGCAACGGCAACGTGCTGGCTTTCTTCGAGCTGCCGAACTCGCCTGCGATGGGCCGCGACGAGAACACCCCCGGCTGGGTGCAGCACATCGCGTTCAAGGTGGCGTCGATGGACGTGCTGGAGGCGGCGAAGGCAAAGCTGGTCGCGGCCGGGATCGACGTGCTCGGGCCGGTCAACCACACGATCTTCAAGTCGATCTACTTCTTCGACCCGAACGGCCACCGCCTCGAACTCGCCGCCGACATCGGCACGCCGGAGATGATGCGCAAGCTCGACGAGTGCAAGTGGGACATGCTCGAAGAGTGGTCGCAGACGAAGCGGGCGCCGCGCCATGCGGCTTGGATGCACGAAGGCTGACGCTGCGGAACTGATGCGATGCTGAGCACCTACACCTACCCCCGCTACGCCTGGCGCCACCCGGTCGAGCTGGACACGCCCGGCACGGTGGCGCGGCACCCGGTGGTCGTCGTCGGCGCCGGCCCGGTCGGGCTGAGCGCGGCGATCGACCTGGCGCAGCAAGGCTTGCCGGTCGTGCTGCTGGACGATGACAACACCGTCAGCGTCGGCTCCCGCGGCCTGTGCTACGCCAAGCGCACGCTGGAGATCCTCGACCGGCTCGGCTGCGGACAGGCGGTGGTGGACAAGGGGGTGACGTGGAACGTCGGGCGCACCTTCCACCGCGACGCCGAGGTGTTCAGCTTCAACCTGCTGCCCGAGCCGGACCACCACCGCCCCGGCATGGTCAACCTGCAGCAGTACTACCTGGAGCAGTACCTCGTCGATCGCGCCGCCCAACTGCCGAACCTCGACCTGCGCTGGTTGAGCAAGGTCACGCGGGTGACGCCCCTTGCCGGGAACGATGACGGCGCACTGATCGACGTGGAAACAGCCGAAGGCGCCTACCAGCTTCACGCCGACTGGCTCGTCGTCGCAGACGGGGCGCGCAGCCCGATCCGCCGACAACTCGGACTCGACATCGACGGCAAGGTCTTCCAGGACCGCTTCCTGATCGCCGACGTGGTGATGAAGGCCGACTTCCCCGCAGAACGCTGGTTCTGGTTCAACCCGCCGTTCCACCCGAACCAGAGCGTGCTGCTGCACCGCGAGGCGGACAACGTCTGGCGCATCGACTTCCAGCTCGGCTGGGACGCCGATCCCGAGCACGAAAAGAAGCCGGAGCAGGTCATCCCGCGCATCCGCGCCATGCTGGGGCCGGATCGGGAGTTCACGCTGGAGTGGGTCAGCGTCTACACCTTCCAGTGCCGGCGCATGGCGGATTTCCGGCATGGGCGGCTGCTGTTCGTCGGCGATGCGGCGCACCAGGTGTCGCCGTTCGGGGCGCGGGGCGCGAACTCGGGCATCCAGGACGCGGACAACCTCGCGTGGAAGCTGAAGCTGGTGATCGACGGCCGGGCGCCCGAGGCGCTGCTGGACACCTACGACACCGAGCGCGGCGAGGCGGCGGATGAAAACCTGCTCAACTCGACCCGCTCGACCGACTTCATGACGCCCAAGAGCCAGGCATCACGCGACATCCGCAACGCGGTGCTGACGCTGGCGAACGACCACGCCTTCGCCCGGGCGCTGGTCAACTCGGGCCGGCTGTCGGTGCCGACGCACCACCACGGCTCGCCGCTGTCCACGCCGGACGCTGCGGGCGACCGCTTCAGCGGCCGGATGACGCCGGGTGCGCCGATGGACGATGCGCCGGTCACGGTGGACGGCCATGACGGCTGGTTGCTGGCGCACACGGGCAACGACTTCGTGTTGCTGCTGTTCGGAGATGCAGGCACATCGGCATTCGATGCGCTGGCCGGCGATGCAATCCCGATACGGACGATCCACCTGCCTGCCGAAGGCATCGCGGCGCGGCGCTACGACGCACGGCCCGGCACGGCCTGCCTGATCCGCCCGGACCAGATCGTCGCCGCCCGCTGGCGCAGTCCCGATCCCGCCGCCGTGCGTGCCGCCGTACTGCGTGCGACCTGCAACGCCTGAGGCACACCGCCATGCCACACCTCCAGACCCAGCCGAACTTCGGCGCCGGCTCACCCGCCCCGCTGCGCGCCTACACGCCCGGCGACGATTTCTACGACCTGCTGATCGACACCCACCGCGGCCTCGACGACGACACGAGCCGCCTCGTCAACGCCCGGTTGGTCCTGCTGCTGGCCAACCACATCGGCGACCTGGCCGTGCTGCGCGAGGCGATGGCCGCCGCACGCCACGGCATCACCCCGGAAACCCCTGCCCCATGAACCACCTTGACGCCACCCACGACCCCGCCCTGCGCAGTTGGGTCGTATCCGCCAACAACAGCGCCAACGACGGCGCGACCGATTTTCCGATCCAGAACCTGCCCTACGCCCGCGCCCGCCGCGCCGGGACGGACGAGCCGTGGCGGATCATGGTGGCGATCGGCGACCAGGCGCTGGACCTTGCCGCCGCTGTCCTCGCCGCCGAGCACACCGAGGCGCAGGCCGCCGCGCTCGCGCCGCTGGTGCGTGGTGATCTGAACGCGTTCATGGCGCGCGGGCCGGCCGACTGGCAACTGGTGCGGGCTTCGCTGTCGCGGGCGCTGGCGGTTGGCAGCCCAGCCGAGGCCGCGCTGGCGCCGTGCCTGATCGCGCAATCGGCGCTGGAATTCACGCTGCCCTGCACGATCGGCGACTACACCGACTTCTACACCGGCATCCACCACGCCACCACCGTCGGCAAGCTGTTCCGCCCCGACAACCCGCTGCTGCCGAACTACCAGTGGGTGCCGATCGGCTACCACGGCCGCGCCTCGTCGATCGGCATCAGTGGCCAGACCGTGCGCCGCCCGCAGGGTCAGACGCTGCCGCCGGGCAGCACCACGCCGCAGTTCGGCCCCTGCAAGCGGCTGGATTACGAGCTGGAACTCGGCCTGCTCGTCGGCACCGCCAACGCGCTGGGCGAGCCGGTGCCCATGGAGGCCGCCGAGGCGCACCTCTTCGGCGTGGTGCTGCTCAACGACTGGTCGGCGCGGGATGTGCAGGCGTGGGAATACCAGCCGCTGGGGCCGTTCCTGTCGAAGAACTTCGCGACGACGATTTCACCGTGGATCGTCACGATGGCGGCGCTGGCCCCGTTCCGCGTGCCGTTCACCCGACCAGAAGGTGATCCGCAGCCGCTGCCCTACCTGGACAACGCCATGAACCGGGCCAGTGGAGCCATCGACATCGCGCTGACGGTGCAGATCGAGACGGCGGCGATGGCCCGCGACGGTCAGGCGCCCGCCACGCTGAGCCACAGCCGCTGGTCCGAAGCCGCGTACTGGACCGCGGCACAACTGCTCACGCACCACACCGTCGGCGGCTGCAACCTGCAACCGGGCGACCTGTTCGGCACCGGCACGCTCTCCGGCCCCGCTGCGGGTCAGGGCGGCTCGCTGCTGGAGCTGTCGATGGGGGGCAAGGCGCCGATCACGCTGCCCAATGGCGAGCAACGCACGTTCCTGGCGGATGGTGACCGGGTGATCCTGCGCGGACGCTGCGCGGCGGCAGGGGCCGCGGCAATCGGTTTTGGGGAGTGCGGCGGCCGGGTGATGGGCTGAGGCGACCGTCCGTCAGCGGCCGTGGCGCCATTCACGGCGCTCGTCGCGCCAGCGGTCGCCGCCACGCTCCCAGCGGTCATCGTCGCGCCAGTGGCGATGGTGGCGGTGGTGGTGCGGGCGCGGCGATTCCACGTAGACCACCTCGGGAGCCGAGCGCACGTACACCGGCACCGGTGCATGGACACGCTGCGGTGCCGGGTAGACCACGATGGGCGCGGGCAACTGGATGCCGATCGACCACTGCACGCCGCCAGCCTGCGCGGGCATCGCGGTGAACGCACCGGCCGCCAGCAACACCGGCAGCACGGCACGGGACAGGGAGGATTTCAGGTGCGCAAGCATGGGAATTCCTTCTGGAACGTGGAGGTTGCCTTGCAACGTCTCGCGCACGCCACTGGCGGACAGGACCACCCCATCCGCAGGTCTGGTGCTCAGCGCGGCTTCAGTTTCTTGCAAAGCTCTTTCAAAGATCGACCACCAGCCTTGGCGAACACGCCCGCGAGCAGCACGGCGTGAACTGGTCGTTCGCCGCTTGCTCCTCGGGCGTCAGGAAGCTGTCACGGTGCTCCGGCTCGCCCGCCAGCACCCGGGTCAGGCAGGTGCCGCACACGCCCGCTTCGCACGAGGACATGACCTCCACCCCGGCATCGGCCAGCGCCTGCAGCACCGAGCGGTTGGCGGGAACGGTGATGACGCGGCCGGTGCGCGCCAGCTCCAGCTCGAAAGCGGTGTCGTCGTCGAAGGTGAAACTCATGCGGTGGCTCCTGAAAGATCATGGCAAAGGGAGCCGTACCATACACAAGAACGCTGCAATCACGCCGCAAGAATGCTCCGAGGAGACCCGTGATGACCTTCCCGCTGAACACCTGGTACGTCGCCGCCACACCGGACGAGATCCCGCCAGACCAGCCGCTCGGCCGCCGCATCTGCGACCAGCCGATCGCGCTCTACCGCGACGCCGAAGGCCGCATCGCCGCCGTCGAGGATTTCTGTCCCCACCGGGGCGCGCCCTTGTCGCTCGGTTTCGTGCGCGACGGACAGCTGGTGTGCGGCTACCACGGGCTGACGATGGGGGGCGACGGGCGCACGGTGTCGATGCCGGGACAGCGGGTGCGGGGATTCCCGTGCATCCGCGCCTACGCCGTCGAGGAGCGCCACGGCTTCATCTGGATCTGGCCCGGCGAGCGTGACCAGGCCGATCCCGCCACCATCCCGACCCCCATCTGGTCCGGGCGCGACGACTGGGCCTATGGCGGCGGGCTGTACCACATGCCCTGCGACTACCGGCTGCTGATCGACAACCTGATGGACCTCACGCACGAGACCTACGTGCATGCCAGCAGCATCGGCCAGAAGGAAATCGACGAGGCGCCGGTCGCCACCCGCGTCGAGCAGGGTGTCGTCATCACCGAGCGCCGGATGGCCGGCATCCACGCCCCGCCGTTCTGGCAGATGGCGATGCGCGCCCACGGACTCGATCCGGCGGCCGAGGTGGACCGCTGGCAGATCTGCCGCTTCCAGGCGCCGAGCAATGTCCACATCGACGTGGGCGTGGCGCTGGCCGGGCGTGGCGGCTTCGATGCGCTCCAGGCGGACAAGGTCTACAGCGTCGTGGTGGACTGGATCACGCCGGAGACCGCGACGAGCTGCTGGTATTTCTGGGGCATGGCGCGCCACTTCCAGCCGCAGGACAGCGCCCTGACCGACGCGATCCGCACCGGCCAGGGCAAGATCTTCATGGAGGACATGGAGATGCTGCGCCGCCAGCAGCAGAACCTGCTCGCGTGGCCGGACCGGGCGCTGCTCAGGCTCAACATCGACACGGGAGGAGTGCAGTCCCGGCGCATCATCGACGCACTGATCGCCGCCGAGCGCACGCCCGCGACCTGAGCCGCTGCCCCGCTCGCCGGCCGAGGCTCAGCCGCGCCGCAGCCGCATCTGTCCCGGCAGCGGCACCGAGCGGCGCAGCACCCCTTCGGCCAGCCACACCGCCGAGTCCCAGGCCCGCTGCGCCACGAAGGGCAGCGGCAGTTGCTGGTAGTCGTCGTTGAAGACCTCGAAGCTGTAATCGCCGCGATACCCCAGCGCGTCCAGCTTGAGCACCAAGGCGGTGAGCGCCTCGGAATGCACGCCCTCGCCCGGAAAGACCCGGAAGTGCCGCGCCGTTTCCATGCGCTCCTGCGGGGTGCGGACCTCGTTCCACATGAAGTCGGCCAGCTGGACCAGGTAGATCTTGGCCGGGTCGATGTCGTCGAGCATGTCGAGCGGCGTCTGCGTGGCCATGATGTGGTACGAGTCGATGCCGATGCCCAGGTTCGGACAGTCGGCGCGCTGCACCGCGTTCCACGACTGGTGGTATTCGTTGATGTGGCGGCCCCAGGACAAGCCTTCATAGGCCACGCGCAGGTCATACGGAATCGCCAGCATCGCCAGCTTGCGCAGGTCGCGGGCGATGGCGTCCACGTCCCCGGTGGCGTGCTGCGAGGTGGAAGAGCACGCCAGCAGCACCTTGGCGCCGAGTGCGTGCGCCATGAGGATCATCTGCTTGGCGATCTCGACCTTGTAGCTGTGCAGATGGCCGGACAAGCCTTCGAAATCGCGCAGCACCTGGAAGCCGGTGACACGCAAGCCGCTGTCGCGCACGGCCTGCACCGCCACGTCCATGCCGTCCGGGTGGCCGACGATGTCGCGGGCGGCGAGCATGATCTGGGTGAACCCCGCGGCACGCACTGCCTTGAGCTTGGCTTCGAGCGGACCGGCCAGCGTGATGGTGTCCATGCCGAAATCGGCGACGTTCTGGATGATCTGCGCGTTCATGATCGACCGTCTCAGCGCGTGGACCGAACCAGCTCGAACACCAGCCCGCCCAGCAGCGGTCGGGTCAGGGCGCCACGCGCGTCGGTGCGCACCCCTTGGGTCGATTCGACAAACTCGACACCGCGTTCACGCAGCACGGTGGCCGTCGCGAGCACGTCGTCGCAGCCGAAGGCGATGCGCTGCAGCAGTTCGTCATGCTCGAAGGTGGCCGCGTCTGGCTCCGGCTCGATGAGCTGCCAGTGGAACTGGCCGCAGGGGCTGGCCAGGATGCGCCCGCTGGTCAGCACGCCGAAGCTCTGCTCGCGCGGCAGTTCGGCGAAGCCGAACAGCTCGCCATAAAAAGCAGTCCAGTCGTCGGCGCGGTCCATGCCGATGTACTGCACCACGCCGAACAGGTGCATGCCCTGCTGGGCAGGCGGGCGCTGCTCGACACCGGGGATCGGCACGAAGTCCACGTCGTAGATCGAGAACTCGCGGTGCCGATCGACAAAGTAGATGCGGCTGGACCCGACGCCGTGGATGGCGGGAATGTTCAGCTCCATCACCTCGACCTGTGTCGGCACGGCCCAGGCGCCCAGCTCCAGCACCCGTCGGTAGGCCGAAGCCGCGTCGCGCACCCGGAACGCCACCGCCGCGATCACCGGCGTCTCGCTCGGCGCGGCCTGGCCGCTCAGTCCCCCCTGGTGGGCGTTGACGATGATGTGCATGTCGCCCTGGCGGTAGAGCTGCACTTCGCGCGAGCGGTGACGCGCCACCGGCACGAAGCCCAGGCGCTCCAGCACCTGCCCCAGCGCCTGCGGTCGGCTGGTGGCGTATTCGACGAACTCGATGCCCAGCAGTCCCAGCGGATTGGGCAGCGCGCCGATGGCTTCGCGGTCAGCAACAGAGGCCAAGGTCATGGCGGATCCTTTCAATAGTGCAGCCGCGCCACCGAACGCAGCACGTCGGCGGTCGTGGTCGGCAGCCCGAAATATTCGAGGTAGGCGGGGATCTGCTCGAACAGCATGTCCGAGCCGATCTGCACCTGGCAGCCACGGGCTGCGGCCGCGGTCAGGAAAGCGGTCATCTCCGTCTTCATCACCACCTCGCCGACGAAGGTCTCGGGCGACAGGCGGGCGATGTCGAGCGGCAGCGGATCGCCTTCGTTCATGCCCATCGGTGTGGCGTTGACGACGAGGTCATGGCCGGCGGGGTCGTTCGAGCCGGTGCGCACGTCCAGCGCCGGGTAATGCTGGCGCAGGCGGGCGCCGAGGGCTTCGGCGGATTCGGCGTGGCGGTCGAACAGCGTGATCGCGCCGATGCCAGCCGCCGCGAGCGAAGCGGCGATCGCGCAGCCCACCCCACCGCTGCCGACGACCAGCGCCCGCCGGCCCTGCAGCGCGAAGCCCTTGCGCAGCACGCCGCGCACGAAGCCTTCGCCGTCGAACATGTCGCCCTCAAGGCGGCCATCTGCGCCCAGGCGGACGGCGTTGCAGGCCCCGGCGATGCGCGCGGTGGGCGAGAGAACGTCCACCAGACCGGTCGTCGTCACCTTGTGGGGCATGGTGATCAATGCGCCGCGGATGTTCGTCAACGAGAACACCGCGCGCAGGAAGCTGGGGTAATCCGCGGTCTGACAGCCCATCGGCACCACGACGGCGTCGATGCCCGCCTGCTCGAAGTACGGGTTGTAGATCATCGGCGCCTTGAAGGCGAAGGTCGGGAAGCCGATGTGGGCGATGAGCGAGGTCGTTCCGCGGATCATGGGTCGCTCGTCTTTACTTGCGCAGCTTCGCCAGTTCGGCCTGCAGTTCGGCCACGGTGCCGGCGATGGCCGCGCCGTGCTTGTCGATCACCGGCTTGAGCTTGGCGCGCAGTTCGTTCTGCTCGGCCGCCGACAGCTCGCTCACCTGCATGCCCGCCTTCTTCAGATCGGCCAGCGTGGTCGCCGAGGCGTCACGCGAGACCTTGCGCTGGAACTTGCTGGCTTCGGCCGCCGCGTCCTGCAGCGCCTTCCTGTCGGCGTCGCCCAGGCTGTCCCACACCTTCTTGCTGAAGATGATGGATTGCGGGTTGTACTGGTGGTTGGTCAGGGCCAGGTGCTTCTGCACTTCGGCAAACTTGTTGGCCAGGATCACGTTCAGCGGGTTTTCCTGTCCGTCGATGGCCTTCTGCTCCAGCGCGGCGTAGACCTCGGGGAAGGCCATCGGCGTCGGGTTGGCGCCCAGGGCCTTGACCCAGTCCACGTTGATCGCGTTCGGGATCACGCGCAGCTTCAGGCCGGCGATGTCCTCGACCTTGACGATCGCGCGCTTGCTGTTGGTGATGTTGCGAAAGCCCAGCTCGGTGTAGGCCAGCCCGACGATGCCTTTGTCGGCCAGCTTGGCGTGCATCTTCTGGCCGAAGGGGCCATCGACCACGGCGTCGGCTTCCTGGCCGTTGGCGAACATGAAGGGGAAGTCATAGACCTCGAAGTCCTTGACCTGCGAGGCCAGGATGCCGGAGTTCAGCATCATGATTTCCAGCGTGCCGCCCTGCAGCGCGGACACGTTGGCCTGGTCGCCGCCGAGCACGCCGCCAGCGAACACGTTGACCTTGATCTTGCCGCCGGACTTGGCCGCGACCAGTTCGGCGAACTTGACCGCGCCGACTTCCAGCGGGTGGCCCTTGGGGTTCTGCAGCGCGAACTTGAAGGTGCGCTCCTGGGCGGCAGCGACACCGGCAACGGCAAGGGCAGCAGCGGCCACCAGGGTCTTGAGCATCAGACGCTTCATCAAAGTCTCCTGAAAGTAGGGATGGGACAGGGGAAAAGGCAATGCACGTCAGTTGGTGAGCCAGCGCAATGGCACCAGGACGATGGAGGGGAACAGCACGAGCAGGAACATCACGGCGAACTCGGCCAGCATGAACGGAATCACCCCCCTCGTCACGTCGTCCATCTTCATCTTGCCGACACCCGCCACCACATTGAGCACCGTGCCCACCGGCGGCGTGACCAGCCCGATCGCGTTGTTCATGATGAACAGCACGCCGAAATACACCGGGTCGATCCCCGCCGCCTTGACCACCGGCATCAGCACCGGGGTCATGATCAGGATGGTGGGGGTCATGTCCATCGCCGTGCCGACCGCGATCACCAGCAGCATGATCATGATCAGCAGCAGCGTCGGGCTGTCCATGAAGGGCTGCAGCAGCTCGATCATCTGCGCCGGGATGTTGGCCACCGTGATCAGCCACGCGCTGACCATCGCCGCCGCCACCAGGAACATGATCACGGCCGTGGTCTTGGCGGCGGTCACGAACACCCCGTAGATCTGCCTGAACTGCATCTCGCGGTAGATGACGGTCGAGACGAACAGCGCGTACACCGCCGCGACCACCGCCGCCTCGGTCGGCGTGAACACCCCGAACTTCAGCCCCACCAGCACGATCACCGGCAGCACCAGCGCCCAGGTCGAGTCCTTGAACGCCTTCAGCTTCTCGGCGCCCGTGGCCTTGGGCGGGGGCGTGACGTTTTCCTTGCGCGCCACGTACCACCAGGTGAAGGCGATCGCCACGCCCATCAGCAGCCCCGGCACGATGCCCGCCAGGAACAGCTTGCCGATGGAGACGTTGGCCGCGACACCGAAGATCACGAAGCCGATCGACGGCGGGATGATCGGCGCGATGATGCCGGCCGACGCCAGCAGACCACCGGAGCGAGCCTTGTCATGGCCGGCCGCCACCATCATCGGCAGCAGCAGCGCCGCCAGTGCGGCTGTGTCCGCCACCGCCGAACCCGACAGCGCCGCCATCAGCACCGCCGCCAGGATCGCCACGTAGCCCAGGCCGCCGCGCACATGCCCCACCAGCGTCATCGCCAGCTTGACGATGCGCCGCGACAGCCCGCCGACGTTCATGATCTCGCCGGCCAGCATGAAGAACGGCACGGCCAGCAGCGGGAAGGAGTCGGCACCGTTGATGACGTTCTGCGCCAGGATCTGGGCATCGAACAGGTCCAGGTGCCACATCAGCGCGACACCGCACACGAGCAGGGAGTAGGCAATCGGGATGCCCAGCGCCATCGCGCCCAGCAGCGAGCCCAGGAAAATGAGGACGGTCATGGGGAAATTCTTTCCAGCTTGGTGGGGTTCGCGCGACGGCTTATTTCGCTTCGTGCGGCGCGTCGTGCTGCACGTTGGCCAGGTCTTCCGACTCCTGCACCAGCACCAGCTCAGCGTCCGTGACCTGCCCGCTCACCGTGCGCCAGAACTGCCACAGCAGGATCAGCCCGGAGCACACCGCGAACACCACGCCCGCGCCATAGACCCACGCCATCGACAGCGTGCTGACCGGGGCTTCCACGTCCCAGTTGATGCGCACCTGCGCCAGGCTGCCCGTCAGCAGCAGCCAGGTGACGAACAGCATCGCCACCTGCGCGATCACCAGGAACACCCGCTTGCCCGTGCGGCCGAAGCGCGACACCAGCATGTCGGTGCCGAGGTGGCCGTTGTCCTTGAGCGCGACGATGGCACCCAGGAAGGTCATCCACACGAACAGCCAGCGCGAGAGTTCCTCGCTGACCGTGATGCCCGAATTGAACACGTAGCGCAGCACCACGTTGCCGAACACCAGCACCACCATGACCGCCAGCAGCAGGGCAATCAGGGCTTCGATGGCATGGCTGAACCATCTCAACGGTCCGGACATCAGGGTCTCCTTCAGGTGATGAGTCAATAATGTACGAACTGGTTAGTTTTCATGAATCCGTGCTAACCCTGATGCCAGGGCAGTCGAAGCTCAGCTAGCCACGCGCACGAAGCGCACGACCATCTCGACGATGCTGTCACGCCGGGACGCGATGCTGGCGAGGTCGTCGAAATCGTGCTTGAAGAGGAAGGCGAAGGTGTAGCGGTTGGCCACGTTGAACACCGACAGCGCCGAGATGGACATGTGCAGGTCCACAGGGTCGAGTCCGGCCCGGAACACCCCGGCTGCCACGCCACGCTCGTAGACCGAGCGCAGGCCGTGGATCGCCGGGATGTTGAGCGACTGGATGGAGGTGGAGCGGGCCATGAACTCGCCCCGGTGCATGTTCTCGTTGAGCACGAGCCGGATGAAATCGGGGTTCCCGCGCTGGTAGTCGCAGGTGAAGGCCACCAGCGTGCGCAGCGCCGCCTCGGGGTCGAGGTCTTCGAGGTGCAGGTCGGACTCGATGTGGCGGATGCGGCGGTACGCCTCCTCCAGCACGGCGATGTACAACCCTTCCTTGCTCTCGAAGTAGTAGTAGATCATCCGCTTGCTGGTGCGGGTCAGCGCGGCGATCTCGTCGATGCGGGCGCCGGCCAGGCCCTTCTCGGCGAACTCCCGGGTGGCGACTTCGAGGATGTTGGCCATCGTCGCTTCGGGGTCGTTGGTGCGCCCCGATTCTGGGCGGGTGCGGCGCGGGGGAGCGTCGGTGGGGTCGGAAGCGTGCATATGGGCCGTAAGCATAGCGGCTCCCATGGGTGACTCAGCGTGGCGGTGGCACGATCTGCCGACTCGCCAGCCAAGTGCCGAGGCTGCCGCACATGCCCACCAGCGCCATCCCCGCGAAGGCCAGCGCGTCCGGCACCTGCCCGAAGACGAGCCAGCCAGCGAGGGTGGCGAACACGATCTGGAAATACAGGAACGGCGTCATCGTCGCGACCGGCGCACAGGCGTAGGCCATGATCAGCAGCAGGTGCCCGACCGAGCCGAGCACGCACAGCAGGAACAGCAGCCCCCAGACACGCAGCCCCTCGGGCCAGTCCGCCGTCTGCCAGACCCAGGGCAGCAGCAGCGTGGCCGACACCACCCCGACACAGCCCGTGCAGAACTGCGTGGTGGCGGCGTCATCGACCTCCGCCAGACGGCGCGTGAGCGTCTGGAACACGGCGTTGACCAGCACGAGCAGCAGCGGCAGCAGCGTCGCCCAGTGGAACAGGTCGTGGGTCGGGCGGATCACCAGCAAGGCGCCAACCATCCCGCCCAGCACCAGCCCCCACTCCAGCGGCGTGACCCGCTCGCCCAGCCGCCAGACCGCCAGCAGCGTGACGAACAGCGGCGTCAGCGTCACGACGGCGGTGAACTCGGCCACCGGCATGAACTTGAGGCTGTAGAACGCGATCACCGTGGCCGTGACCAGCATCGCCCCACGCAGCACCTGCAGACCCGGCCGCTGGCTGCGGTGGAGCTGCCGGCGCCGTGCGGGATCGGCCGTGGCCACGGTCAGCAGCACCTGGAACAGGTAGCGGAACCAGACCACCAGCACCACCGGCACGGCGGACGCCAGCACCTTGGTGGTCGTGTCAAGGGACGCGAAGCACGCGACCGCCGCCAGCGTGCAGGCGATGGCAGCGGACTTGCTGGCCGGGATCGTCGTGGCCTTCAAGGTCACTGCTGCTCGATCTTCGCCGCCTGGATCACGTCGCGCCAGCGGCGAATCTCGCTGACCAGCAGCGCCTCCATCTGGGCGGGTGTGCCCGGCTGTGCGCGCACGCCGAGTTCCTGCAGCCGCTTGGTGACCGCCGGTGTCGCCAGCGCGTCGCGGGCGGCCTTGCCCACCTTGGCGATCACGTCGACGGGCGTGCCGGCCGGGGCGGCCAGCGCGTTCCACGAGGTCACGTCGTAGTTGGCCACGCCGGCCTCCTGCACCGTCGGCACGTCCGGCAGCACCGGGTTGCGCCGGTCGTCGGTCAGCGCCAGCGCCCGCACCGCACCACCCGTGATCTGCCCCATCGTCGGGCCGAGAATTTCCACTGCCACGTCGATGTCGCCGGCCTTGAGCGCCCGCAGCACGTCCGGCGAGCCCTTGAACGGCACGATCACCGCATCCAGCCCGGCACGCAGCTTCAGCAGCTCGGCGGCGAGGTTCTGCGTCGAGCCGACGGCGATGGTGCCGATGTTGAGCTTGCCGGGGTTGGCCTTGGCGTAGGCCAGCAGTCCACCCAACGACTTGAAGCGCGACGCGGCATCGACCGCCACCACCATCTCGAAGAAGCCGAGTGTCGTGATCGGCGCGAAATCCTGGGTCACGTCGAAGGGCAGCTTCTTGAACAGGCTGGCACTCACCGCGTTGCCGTTGCTCATCAGCAGCAGCGTGTGGCCGTCCGGCGCCGCCTTGGCCACCGCCTGCGAGGCGACGATGCTGCCGGCACTGGGCTTGTTCTCGACCACGACGGTCTGCCCGAGCAGCGGCCCCATCGCCTGCGCCACCGTGCGGGCGGTGATGTCGGCGATGCCCCCTGGCGCGAACGGCACCAGCAGCGTGATCGGCTTGCTCGGGAACGCGGCCTGCGCCTGCGCCATCGTCGGCAGTGCGGCAGCGGCGGCCAGGGTGGTCAACACCTTGCGGCGGTTTGGGTACAACGGCATGTTGATCTCAGCCGGCGTCGAGTTGCTGTTCCAGACCGTGCAGCACCTGGTAGCAGGCCAGCACACCCTCCACACTCGCATTCGGCTGCCGCCCTTCGCGGATCGCGGCGAAGAACTCGCGGTCCTGCAGCTCGATGCCGTTCATCGACACCGCCACCTGCGACACGTCGATCTTCTCTTCCTTGCCCGAGAACAGATCGTCGTAGCGGGCGAGGTAGGTCGCGCTGTCGCCGATGTAGCGGAAGAAGGTGCCGAGCGGGCCGTTGTTGTTGAAGCTCAGGCTCAGCGTGCAGACCGCGCCGTTGGCGGCCTTCAACTGGATGCTCATGTCCATCGCGATGCCGAGCGTCGGATGGATCGGGCCTTGAATCGCGTTGGCCTTCACGATCGGCGAGCCGCACTGGTAGGCGAACAGATCGACCGTGTGCGCGGCGTGGTGCCACAGCAGGTGGTCGGTCCACGAACGCGCCTGACCCAGCGCGTTCATGTTGGTGCGGCGGAAGAAATACGTCTGCACGTCCATCTGCTGGAGGTTGAACTCGCCCGCCGTGATCCGGTTGTGGACGTACTGGTGGCTCGGATTGAAGCGCCGGGTGTGGCCGCACATCGCCACCAGACCCGATGCCTTGGCCACGCGGACCACCTCTTCGCCCTCGGCCAGCACGTCGCACAGCGGGATCTCCACCTGCACATGCTTGCCCGCCTTCAGGCACGCCAGCGTCTGCGCGGCGTGCATCTGGGTCGGCGTGCAGAGGATGACGGCATCGACTTCGGGCAGCGCCAGCGACTCGTTGAGGTCGGTGGTGACGTGCTGGATGCCGTACCGGGCGGCGGTCTCACGGGTCTTGTCCAGGTCGCGGCTGATCAGCGAGACGACTTCGACACCGTCGATGTTCTGGATGCCGTCGAGGTGCTTGATGCCGAAGGCACCGGCGCCCGCCAGCGCGACACGGATGGGGCCTTGATGCGGAGTGCTCATGTCAGAGAGTCCTTGAATGGGGTTCGAATCGGGTTCAGACGTTGTTCTCGAGAATGGCGTGGCCCACCGCCGTGTTCGACGCAGGCACATGGTAGAAGCGGTGGCGCAGGGTCGGCGCCGGGCCGCCGTTCACGTCCGCCATCGCGCCACGGGCGATCAGCCACATGACCAGCTCGATGCCTTCGGAGCCGGCTTCGCGCACGTAGTCGATGTGCGGCGTCGCGGCGGCGGCTTCCGGGTCGTGGATCAGCTTGTCGAGCCAGGCGTTGTCCCACTCGCGGTTGATCAGCCCGGCACGCGGCCCCTGCAACTGGTGCGTCATGCCGCCCGTGCCCCAGATCTGCACGTTCAGCGGCCGGTCGTAGCACTCCACCGCCTTGCGGATCGCCTTGCCAAGGTTGTAGCAACGGCGACCGGACGGCACCGGGTACTGCACCACGTTGACCGCGAACGGGATCACCGGGCACGGCCACGCCTCGGGCTGCCCGCACAGCAGCGACAGCGGCACCGTCAGGCCATGATCGACATCCATCTTGTTGACGATGGTCAGGTCGAAGTCGTCCTGGATCACCGACTGCGCGATGTGCGCGGCGAGTTCCGGGTGGCCAATGACCTTCGGGACCGGGCGCGGCCCCCAGCCTTCGTCGGCCGGCGTGAACTCGGCCGCGCAGCCGATGGCGAACGTCGGGATCATGTCCAGGCTGAACGCGGTGGCGTGGTCGTTGTAGACGAGGAAGACCACGTCGGGCGTGTTGTCCTTCATCCACTGCCTGGACGGCTCGTAGCCCTTGAACAGCGGCTGCCAGTACGGCTCGCCGGTCTTGCCGAGGTCGATCGCGGCGCCGATGGCCGGAACGTGCGAGGTGTAGACGGAAGCGGTGATGCGGGCCATCTTCAGGCACCTGCTTTCTGTGGCAACGGTTTCCGGTGGGCGGCGCCCTGCGGCTGGTTCTGGGGCTGGGCGTCGCCGTTTTCACCCAGGTAGCGGTTGCCCTCGATGGAGCGCCCGCCACCGAGCATCATCGCCATGTACTCCTCCTGCGTCATGCCCGTCATGCTGGCGGCCATGTACTGGAAGCTCTTGCCGTCGGTCGCGCCGATCTTGGCGAGGAAGTAGATGTTGCCGCCCGCCGCGATGCAGCGGTTCAGGTCGCGGGTCAGCACGCCCTGCTTCTGCTCCTCGGTCATCGGCCATTCGTCGAGGTAGGCCCGCTCGTCGGCCTTGAACCGCTCGCGGTTGGCCGCCTTCATCAGCGACATGCAGAACTGGTTGAGGTGGTAGCCCTTGCGGGACTGCTCGGCGTCGAAGATGGTCGTGCCGGGCACGTCCAGATAGGGTTTGTCGAGTGCCATGGCTCAGGCTCCTTGGGCAGCGTTGACTTCGTCCGGCCAGTACAGGCGCATCGGGTTGTCCACCAACAGCTTCTTCTGCAGCTCGGCGGTCGGCGCGATGTGCGGGATGAAATCGACCAGCAGGCCGTCGTCGGGCATGTGGTCCTTCAGGTTCGGGTGCGGCCAGTCGGTGCCCCAGAGCACGCGGTCGGGGAATTCCTCGACCACGCGGCGGGCGAAGGGCACCACGTCGGTGTAGGCGTCGCGTTCGCCGTCCAGCGCCTTCGGGCCGGTGACGCTCAGGCGCTCGGGGCAGCTCACCTTGCTCCAGACGTTCGGGTGCTGGCGCATGAAGTCCAGGAACAGCGTGAACTCGGGGCCGTCGATCGGCTTGGAGACATCCGGGCGGCCCATGTGATCGACCACCACGGTCGTCGGCAGCGCGGTGAAGAAGTCCCACAGCTCGGGCAGATCGACCGCCTCGAAGTAGATGACGACGTGCCAGCCGAGCTGGCCGATGCGGGCGGCGATCTCCATCAGCTCGTCTTTCGGCGTGAAGTCCACCAGCCTTTTCACGAAGTTGAAGCGCACGCCGCGCACGCCGGCCGCGTGCATCGCCTGCAGTTCGTCGTCGGTGACGCTGCGCCGCACGGTGGCCACGCCCCGCGCCTTGCCGCCCGAGGACACGCAGGCGTCGATCATCGCCCGGTTGTCGGCGCCGTGGCAGGTGGCCTGCACGACGACGTTGCGGGCGAAGCCGAGGTGGTCGCGCAGCGCGTACAGCGCGTGCTTCGAGGCGTCGCAAGGCGTGTACTTGCGCTCGGGTGCGTAAGGGAACTCGGCGCCGGGGCCGAAGACGTGGCAGTGCGCATCGACAGCGCCTGCGGGCAACTGGAACACGGGCTTGGCGGGGCCGGTGTACCAGTCCACCCACCCGGCGGTCTTGGTGAAATCACCGGAAGTCGGTTTGCTCATGGAAGTCTCTCAGTCTTGGGGTTTGACGTGGCCGAGCAGGCGATCGGCTTCGGTGCGCCAGTCGGCGCTGCGGGCGAATCCGGGGGTGCCCCGAGGACCGAACAGGCCAGCGTCGGCCAGATCGGCAACCCAGCCTTGTCGCTCGGCCGTGCCGAACGCCGACCACGGGGTCAGCCCCGCGTCATGGACGGTCACCGCCACCTCGCGCACTTCCTCGCTGCGGCGGCGGCCATGCTCGATGACGCGCTGGAAAAAATAGGCGGCCTGCTTTTCCCAGTCGATGCCGGGAAAGGTTTCATGCAGCGAGGCGATCACCGCGTCCTCGACACCGTAGTGGCGCGCCGTGGTGAAGCTCTCGATGACCATGGCTTCGAGGCCCTTGACCATCACGCTGCGGCACATCTTGGTGGCCGACGCCACACCGAGCCGCTCGCTGGCAACGGTCGAGGAAAAGCCCAGCGCGTTGACCAGCGGCGAGAGTTCGGCGGCGAAGGCCCCGCCCAGCAGCAGCGGCACCCGAAGGCGGTGCGGCGGAATGCTGGTCATCACGGCCGCTTCGACGTAGCGCCCGCCCTCCACGTCGATCAAGGCCGCTGCGCGCTGCTTGGCGCCAGGGGACGCGGAGTTGACATCAAGGAAGTAGCTGTCACGCCGCACATGGGGGCCACACGCCTGCGCGACCGCCACGGTCTGGCTGGCGGTGACGGCGGACACGACGAGGTCGGCGTGGGCGGCCAGCGTGGCGTGGCTGCTGCGCAGGACCACGCCCTGTGCGGCGGCGTGCGCCCGCAGCGCCGCACCCGATTCGCCGGCCAGTTTCAGGTCGAAGGCATGGACCGTCACGCCCCGGGCGCGCAAGTCCTCGGCCAGGATGCGCCCGACCTCGCCGTAACCGACAAGGCCGACGCACCAGCGGAGGGGATCGGTCATGGCTCACTCCCGCCCGGTGGGTTCAGTCGATGTACTTCAGCCCGGCCTTGGCCAGTGGCTCGCGCATCTTGTACATGTCCAGCCCCAGGATGCCCGAGGCCAGCTTGTCGCGCTTCTCGCCCTCGAAGCTCTCGCGCTTGGCGGCCAGATCGGCCACTTCGACCACGCGGGCAGCCGGCACGCAGCACACGCCGTCGTCGTCGGCGACCACCGCGTCACCGGGGTTGACCAGCATCCCGGCACAGACGATGGGGATGTTCACCGAGCCGAGCGTGGCCTTGATCGTGCCCTTGGCGCTGATCGCCTTCGACCAGACGGGAAAGCCCATCTCCTTGAGCGTCTTCACGTCGCGCACGCCGGCGTCGATGACCAGCGCCCGTGCCCCACGCGCCATGAACGAGGTCGCCAGCAGGTCGCCGAAGTAGCCGTCGGTGCAGTCGGCCGTGACCGCCGCGATGACGATGTCGCCCGGCTGGATCTGCTCGGCAGCGACATGCATCATCCAGTTGTCGCCGGGCTGCAGCAGCACCGTGACCGCCGTGCCCGAGACCTGCGTGCCGACCTGGATCGGGCGCATGCAGGGTTTGAGCAGACCGACGCGGCCCATGGCTTCGTGGACGGTCGCCGAGCCGAGGGCGGCCAGGCGATCGGTGGCTTCGCGGTTGGCGCGGGGGATGTTGCGGTAGACAACGCCGAGTTCGTACATGGACGGGATTCCTTGGGTCTGGCGGAGGGTTGCACGCATTCTGAGGCGGCGCGGCCATGCCGACCACAGGCATGGCGGACTAGCAGTTATCTCGTTTTGGCATGTCCAGACGCCCCAGCGTCAGCGCGAACCGCCCGCCGGCCCCATCGCCACCGTCCAGCGCCACCAGCCGACCCCGGTGGCGCTGCGCCACGCGCTGCACGAACTGCAGACCCAGCCCCACGCCGCCCATGGCCTCGGCAGGCAGGCCGTCGTCGCCGTGGTTCAGGCGCTCGCGCTGCATGGGCGTGAGGCCCGGTCCCTGGTCACACACGGTCAGCTGCAGCACGTCCTGTCGGGTGCTGCCGCCCACCAGCAGCGTGACCGCCGCCCCGACCGGGCTGTGCTTGATCGCGTTGGACACCAGATTGCCCACCGCCCGCTGCACCAGCGCACGGTCCATCGGCCAGTGCCCGGCAGACAGGGCCGCGCTGTCCGGGTCGGCGCGCCAGACCAGCACCACCTCCGCCGCCACCGCCTGCGGCCGGAAATCCGCCGCCACCTCGTCCAGCAGCGCCGCCACCGCGACCGACGCCACCTGCAACGGCCTCGACTCCACATGCGACACGCGCACGAAGTCGTCGGCCAGCTGCAGCGTGCGCGAGCCCAGACGCTGGATCTCGGTCAGGAAGCCATCCAGCGGCATGTCCAGGCGGCCGCGCTGGTACAGGTCCGCCAGCAGCACGATGGTGTTGGCGGGCGAGCGCAGGTCGTGCGAGACGAAGGCCAGCGCCCGGTCACGCCGCCGCTGCGCCTGCTTGATCGCGCTCACGTCGGAAAACGTCACCACCCAGCGTTGTTGTTCCAGCAGGAGGACCGGGGCGAAGTGGAGCAGGAAGTCACCCAGCCGCTCCGCCCGCGCCTCGACCGTCCAGCCAATGGGGGGCGCACTGCCGGGCTGGAAGATCGCCTCCAGGTCCACCTCCTCCCCCACGCCCTTGGCTGGCACGAACTCGACCAGCAAGCCCGGCAGTTCCATGCCGAGCATGTCCTCGGCCTTGCCCAGCTCGAACAACTGCGCCGCCAAGGCGTTGGCCAGCAGCACGCGGCCCCGAGGGTCGGTGACGGCCATCGCGGTGGGCATGCCGGCCAGCGCGTCCGAGAGGAAACGCCGGGCACTGCGCAGGGTGTCGGTGGCGGTGTGCAGCGTGTCGAGCCGCAGCGCCAGCACATCGCGCCGCCGCGACGCTGGCGGGGCGACGGCGCCCATGCCCAGACCACCCTCGGGCACCAGACGCCCGATCTCGGCATCCAGCGCATCCACCGCCTGCTCCAGCTGCCGCCAGCTCCACACGGGGTAGGCCAAGGCGGCGGCCAAGGCCCACGACACCGGGCTCCACCACAGCCCGATCCCCAAGGCGAGCAGGCTGGCCCCGATCACCACCGGCCACGCCCCCACCGCCAGCGCCAGCGCCCAGCGCGCCCCCAGCCGCTGGAGGCCCGCCATCAGGACCAGCACCAGCACGGCCGACAGCGCACCACTGAACAGCGGCGACGCGGCCCGCACCGTGTCGCCGCTGCGCAGCGTGTAGAGCGCGTGGCCCAGCACCTCGACGCCGGGCATGGCGTGGCGCTGGCGGTTCACGGGTGTGGCCACCGTGTCGCCCAGCCCGGTGGCGGTCATGCCCACCAGCACGTAGCGCCCCGCCAGCCGCCCAGGCGGGACCGCGCCGCGCAGCACATCGGCATACGAGACCTGGTCCAGATGCCCCGGCGGACCGGCATAGCGCACCAGAAAACGTGCGCCACGCTGCCACGGCCCGCGCCCGCGTCCGAGATCGGTCTCGTCGTCCGTCGAGACCGGCAGGCCCGGCGCCGGTGACTCGCCCGCCGCCTGCAGCAACGCCACCGCCATGTGCGGCACCAGCGACTGCGCGGACCCGGCCGAGAGGAAGGCGTGGCGCATCACCCCGTCGGCGTCCACCGAAGCTTCGGCCGTGCCCAGCCCCACCCCCGGTGGCAGGCCCGTGACCGGCGCGAGCAGCATGGGCGGCTGGCCGAAACCCGCAGACATCCAGTCGACGGAGAGCACCACGGGCGCCGCCTTGGCCAGCTGGCGGGCGAGCAGCTGGTCCTGTGCGGGATCGGGGTCCGGCTCGCTGAAGGTCACGTCCAGCCCGATGGCCTTCGGTTTGGCGTCGGCCAGCCGGGACAGCAGCGTCGCATGCACCGCCCGCGGCCACGGCCAGCGCCCGATGGCGGCCACGCTGGCGTCGTCGATCGCGACGATGGTGATGCCCTCGGGGACCGGGCGGCGCCAGGTGGACAGGCCGATGTCGTAGACCAGCCGGTCGGCGCGCCACGTCCAGCCGCTCAGCGGCAGCACGAAGGCCAGCACCGCCAGCAGCAGCGCCACGCCGGTCGTGCCGCCCAGCCGTGGCCAGCGCAGCGCCTGCGGGTGCATGGGTCAGGGTCCGATCAGGATCGGGGGACCGGCGGTGCTCGTGGTGCAGCCGCCGTGGCCGTCGCGCAGGCAGTTGGGGATGTCGAATTGCTGGGGCACGGTGTAAGGGCCGAGGTAGCCGTCCGGGTCGCGTGCCCGCAGCCGCACGAAATAGCGGCCGGTGCCGGGCAGGGTCACGGCCAGCGCCGGCATGGTCGTCTGGCGCAGCAGCTCGACCGCGGTGAACCGGGCATCGCGTGCGAATTCGACCTCGAAGGTCTGGCCCGGCAAGCCTTCCCATGCCAGCCGGATCCCGCCCGGGCCGACCGTCGGCGGAGCCGGCGGTGCCGGCTGCGCGCGGAGTTCCAGCCGCTGCACCGCGCCGAACGGGCCTTGGTCGCTGGCACTGCGCTCGCTCGCCAGACGCCAGTGGTAGATGCCCGGCAGCAGGCCCGCCACCGACAGCGAGGTGCCGTTCAGCCCGTGCCGGTCCTCCAGCAGGGTGCGAAAATCCTCGCTACCCGAGAGTTGCCAGCGGTAGCTGCGGGCGTCCTGGTTGGCGGTCCAGGTGAATTCGACCTGCGTCGCGGTCAGGATGGCCCCAGTGGCCGGCGCGGTGGGCAGCGGCGGCTCGGGACGGGCTTTCAGGGTGAAGGTGTGCTCGGCGTCCAGACCTTGCAACCCCCACGCGTCCTCGGCCCGGATGCGCAGCACGTAGCGGCCGTCCGGCAGACCCGCGAACCGCAACTCCGCCGCGCCGCCATGCACCGCCGAGCGCACCGTCTGCAGCACGGGCTCGAACCGTGCATCGGCCGCGATCTGCCCCAGATACGCCACCGCGCCGGCCTGGGCCACGACCGGCATGCGCACCAGCACCCGCTCCTGCAGCACGGCCAGGCCCGCGAGGTCCGGCGCCGCGAGCAGCGGGACCGGCGGCGACACGTCGCCTGTGCGGTCCACGACGACGCCATGGCCGGCGTGGACCCGCTGACCCGGCTTGCCGTGGAGGCCGTCGGCGGCGACCTGCCCTTCGAGCACCTCGCTGCGCGTCACCTCGGCGTGGCCGTCCACGGCGACACGGAACTCCGTGCCGCGCACGCCCAGCAGCCCCTGCGGCGTGCTGACGGAAAAGCCGGGCAGGCCGCCGTTGGTCGTCTTCTGGGCCTTCACCTCGACCTGGCCCTCCTGGACGCGCACGCCAGACAGGACGCCACCCACCCGGGGCAGACGCTGCGAGACCTCCACCTGCACCGCCGTGACCGGCCGCAGCCGCAGCACCGTGCCATCCACCAGCCGCACCGTTGCCTGACCGTCACCCGTGCGCAGGCTGCCCCCCTGCGGCACGGCCTGCCCTTCCACCACCGCACGGCCATCGGCGCCGCGGACATCGCCCGACACCGCCAGCACCTGCGCCGCGGCCGCCTGCCTGGCCAGCAACCGCACGGGAATGCGCAGCACCGTGCCGGCCGGCAGGCGGTGCGGGTCGGCGATCCGGTTGAAGGCCTGCACCTGCGGCCACTGGCGTGGATCGGCCAGCAGACGCCGGCCCAGCGCGATCAGGGTATCGCGGCTGGCGGCGGTGACGGTGTAGGAAAGGCTGGGGTCACTCCCCGCCGCAGACGGAGGCGTCGATGCAGGAACCGGAGCGGCGGCCACCGCGCTGGTGCTGGCGACCAGGGCCAGTGACCACAAGAAGACCTGCACGCAAGACCAGGAACGAGGCGGCATGGAGGCGGTTGGGCTAGGACGGGAATGGAGACGGGATGTGGCGGAAGAGTTTAGCCTTGCCTGCCACCCCGCCAAGCCGCCGCGCCCGCGGATGGTGGCGGGTTCGCGCATATTCCAGGAAAAACCGGGACGTGTTGGCGCCCGAGGTACGCCCTCGTCCCCGGTGACCGCTCAAAGGCCCTTGGCCTTGAGCGCCGTGTCCAGGCGGCTGAACACGCGGCGGGCATTGCCTTCGTACACCATGTGCCGCTCTGCGTCGGTCAGGTTGGCGGTCGCGGCGACGTAGCGTTTCGTGTCGTCGTAGTAGTGGCCGGTTTCCGGGTCGATGCCGCGCACGGCGCCGATCATCTCGCTGGCGAACAGGATGTTCTTGACCGGGATCACCTTGGTCAGCAGGTCGATGCCCGGC